>NZ_JBSHKH010000122.1:0-25426 GCF_053643595.1 Streptomyces sp. NPDC055506
TCGTTGTGCTGGTGCGGTGGCCGCGGCCCGTTCTGCATTCGGTCAACTGACCTCGGGGGCCGGTTCCTTCGGCTTCTGGGTGGGGATGGCCGATGCCGGAGTTTCGGCCGTCGTCGGCTCGACCGCCGGGGCCTTGGCGTCGGCGTCCTTCCCGCCGTCGCCCTCGTCGCCGTCCTCCGGTGGGGCCGTGTACTCCCCGTCGAGCGTCTTCTTCGCCCGGTCGGTGTCGAGGGCGCCCTCCCAGCGGGACACCGCGAACACGGCGACGCAGTTGCCGAGCAGGTTCGTGACGACGCGCATCGAGTCCATGATGCGGTCCACGCCGAGCAGCAGAGCGACCGCTCCGGCCGGAATGGCCCCCAGGGAAGACGCGGTCGCCGACAGGGCGAGGAACGCCGAGCCGGGGATGCCCGCCATGCCCTTGCTGGTCAGCATCAGCACCAGGATCACGGTGACCTGCTGACCCAGGGTCAGGTCCACGCCCACCGCCTGGGCGATGAACAGCGTGCCGATGGACAGGTAGAGCGAGGCGCCGTCGAGGTTGAAGGAGTAGCCCGTCGGCAGCACCAGACCCACGGCGTCGTCGCGGGCGCCGGCCCGCCGCAGCTTCTGCATCACCCTCGGCATGACCGCCTCGGTGGACGCGGTACCGAGCGCGAGCAGCATCTCCTCACGGATGTAGCGCAGGAACTTCCACAGGCTGAGCCCGGTCACCAGGCGCAGCGCGACGGCGAGCAGCACGATGAACAACGCCGCCGCCACATAGCAGAGCACGATGAGCTTGGCGTACGTCTTCATCACGCCCAGCCCGTAGTTGCCGACGAGGTGGGCCATCGCGCCGAACACCGCGATCGGCGCCAGTCGCATGATGAAGCCGACGACCGCGAAGATGACGTCCTGGGCCTGGTCGATCGCGGGCAGGATCTTCGGCACCTTGGTGTGCCCGAGGTGCAGCAGGGCGGCGCCCACCAGACAGGCCAGGATCAGGACCTGGAGCAGTTCGTTCTCGGCGAAGGCGCCGACGAAACTCTCGGGCAACGCGTGGAGGAGGAACTCGGTCGTCGAGGGCAGATGCTCGCCGCCGGTCGTCTTCTCCACGGCGGAGGCGTCCAGCGAGGCGGGGTCGACGTTCATGCCCTTGCCGGGCCCGACGAGGTTGGCGGCGAGGAGACCGATGACCAGGGCGACCGTGGAGGCGATCTCGAACCAGATCAGGGCCTTGACCCCGATCCGGCCGAAAGCCTTCAGGTCGCCGGCCTTGGCGATGCCGACGACGACCACGCAGAACACCAGCGGCGAGATCACGGTCTTGATGAGGCGGGTGAAACCGTCGCCGAGCGGCTGGAGAGCCGTGGCCGTGTCCGGCCACAGCTTTCCGACGACGATTCCGAGAACGAGCGCGCAGAGAACCTGCGCGAAAAGTGAGGTACGCAGTGTGCGTGCGACACGTCGCGGCAGAGACGGTACGGACGGTGGCACGAGGCCTCCTTGGGGGGACGGGCTACACAGAGGCCGGAGGGGACTTCTGCGATACGGAAAGCTGCTTCCGTAACCGAACACTCTGGAGGCTGTCTTGATCGCGCACAAGACCGCAATGTTTCGGACACGTAAAAGCGGCCTAAGTGACGCATGTCACACTAGCCACACCACTCCCCTCAGCAGCGGTCGCGGTCTCCCGTGAGCACCCCCTGGGCCGTGGTCAGGGTGCGGTCGTAGCAGCCGTGCGAGCCGTACAGCCGATAGCGCTCACTCGTGGTGCCCACCGCGTGCCGCTGATCCCGGGGCACGTTCGCCGTGTACGTGGCGTCGCCCGTGTAGGAGTCGTCCAGCCGCGACCAGGCGGTGCGCCGGCCGCCCCGCGACTCGACGGTCGTGGCGCGGTCGCCGAGGGTCAGCACGGTGCGCAGCCGGTCGCCCGCCCCGAGGGTGGTCGTGCCGTCCATCGTGTAGGTCCGGTGCGTGCGTGTGGTGCGGGCCGGTCCGTGCCCGTCGACGGTCACCGACTCGCCGTCGGTCCAGGCGGCCTCGAGCCCGTCGCTCGTCTCGCCATCGGTCCAGCGGTGCTCGGAGGTGTGGGCGAGCGAGCGTCCGACGGTCGTCATGACGCGGCCGTGCGAGGTGTTCACGTATCCGGCGACGGTCAGCCGGTGCGCGCCCTCGGTGTCCACCCGGTGCTCCGGGCCGGGCGTGTACTCCGAGGAGTCGGTGAGGCCGCCCTCCTGGTGCACGGTGAGCTTCCCGGTGACGTGGGCGCGCCGCTCGTCCTGCCAGACGAGGACGTTCACGGGGGTGCTCCAGCCGGCCTGCCCCTCCGGCACGCCGACGACCGAGACCTCGACGCGGTGCGGCCGACCGTCGTTGAGAAGGCCGGCGAAGGGGGTGAGGTCGTAGGTGATCGGCTTGATGTCGAAGGCGCGCGGGCCGGGGGTCACGTACCAGAGGAACGGTGTGGACCAGCCTCCGGTCCACACGGTCGGGAACGGCGTGGCGATGCCCGCGAGCCGCCCGTCCACGCGGATCTGCACCTCCCGGTAGGGGCCCCGGCCCGCCTTGCACGAGTACGGCGCGGGCTCGGGCACCGTCAGATACCAGTACTCCTCGCAGCCGCCGCCCGAGCCGGTGGCGTACACCTCGGCGACGATGCGTTCGCTGTTGCGCGGGGTGGTGAGCGCCGAGTCGCCGTCGAGGGTGAGGACCCGGTCGGGACTCTTGCCGTCCGGACGGCCCTGGTAGAACGTCAGCGTGACCTTGACGTCGAGGACGCCCGTGTAGGTGTCGTCGACGACGTTGCCGATGAGCATCTCGACGTCCTGCCCCCTGCGGAAGGTGTCGCCGTAGCGCGTGACGTCCTTCTCCACGGACCACTCGATGCCGTCGGGAGAGGGCTGCGGCGTCGACGTACGGAAGATCTCCACCCCGCCGACGTGCAGATAGCCCAGCCGGTCGTACTGGCGCCCCTTGACCTTCCCGTCGAGCCGCAGCACCACCTTGCTCCAGCGGTCGCCGCAGTCGCCGGGCGGGGTGTACGTGCCCCGGTACGGGGTGAAGTCGCGGAACTGGGCCTGGGCGACGGTGACTTCACAGGACTTGCCCGCCGGCCTGCCGACGGGCGGGGCGGCCGTGACCGGGTCGTGCCAGTCGGTGCCGAACTCGGCGGGGACGTCGGCCGCCCGGGCGGGACCGGCTCCGAGGAGGGTGCTCGTCATGAGGGTCACCCCGGCAAGCATGGACATGACTATCCGTCTCTTCATGGCCGGTGTTCTACGGGGGAGTCCGCCGCCTCCGCAATGAGCAACCGCCCGTCGAGGCAGCGCCGTTCCCACCCCTGTCGGCCGGTTCCCGTCGGTGGGACGCGCGCGCACCGGAAAACCGGTTGCCTCCGACCACGCCGCGAAGCGAACCTGTCACGGTTTGCTGCCATCGGCCGAACCCCCATCCCCCCTGACACGAGCCACTGGGACGTCATGCAGATTCAAGACCTTCCCTACGCCGACCCCGGCGTGCCGGACGCGCGTTCGGGTCCCCGATTCCTTTGGTGGCTTTTCCGGAATCAGCTGGGCGGACAGCTCAAGTCGCTGGCCTGGGGCCTGCTGCACTTCGCCTCCGTCGCCGCGCTGCCGTTCTGCGTCGGTGTCGCCGTGCAGGCCGTCGTCGACCGCTCCGGCGCGCGGCTGGCCCTGGCGGGCGGCCTGCTGGCGCTGGCCTGCGTCGGCAACGCGGTCGGCGACACCTTCCTGCACCGCACCGCCATCACCAACTGGATCACGGCGGCCGCCCGCGTCCAGCAGCTGCTCGCCCGCAAGGCGGCCCAGCTGGGCTCGGCGCTGACCCGGCGCGTCGCGGCCGGTGAGGTCGTCGCCGTGTCCACGGGTGACGTCGAGAAGATCGGCTGGTTCGTGGAGGCCTGGTCGCGGTTCACCGCGGCCCTGGTCACCATCGTGCTGGTCTGCGTGGGCCTGGTCGTCTACCAGCCCGCGCTCGGCGTGGTCGTGGCCGTCGGACTGCCCGTGCTGGCACTCGCCGTGCTGCCCCTGCTGCCCCGCGCCACCCGACGGGCCGACACCCAGCGCGAGAAGGCCGGACGCGCCACCGAACTCGCCTCGGACACCGTCGCCGGGCTGCGCGTGCTGCGCGGCATCGGCGGTGAGGAACTGTTCCTCGACCGCTACCGCAGCGCCTCCCAGGAGGTCCGGCACGCGGCCGTGCGCAGCGCCCGGATGTGGTCGCTGATCTCCGCGATCCAGGTCCTGCTGCCCGGACTGCTGCTCATCGCCGTCGTCTGGCACGGCGTGCAGCTGGCCCGCCAGGGCCGGATCACCGTCGGCGAACTGGTCACCGTCTACAGCTCGGTGATGGTCCTCACCTATCCGCTGCGGCACTTCGAGGAGATCGCCATGGCGTACTCCTTCTCCCGGCCCTCGGCCAAGCGTGCCGCGGGCGTGCTGTCGCTGGAGCGGGCCACGGACACCGCCGGGTCGCGCGCCGCCGAGGACCCCTCCGGAGACCTGTACGACCCGGAGACCGGGCTGCTCGCCTCCGCCGGCCGGCTCACGGCCGTGGTGTGCGGCGACCCGGACGCTGCGGGCCGGCTGGCGGAACGACTGGGCGGACATCCGTCGCAGGAGGGCACCGCGGTGCGGCTGGGAGGTGTGCCGCTCGACGAACTCCCGCTGGCCTCGGCCCGTACGGCCGTCCTCGTCCAGGACAAGGATCCGGTGCTGCTCTCCGGCTCCCTGCGCGAACTGCTCGACGTACCCGCGTCGGGTGCCGTGGAGCCGCTGGAGGCGCTGGCGGCCGCGCAGTGCGACGACGTGCTGGCGGCGCTGGTGCAGGGCTCGCTCGACGCCGCCGACCCCATGGACGCCCGGATCACCGAACGCGGCCGGTCTCTGTCCGGCGGGCAGCGCCAGCGGCTCGCGCTCGCCCGGTCGCTGATCACGGACCCGGAGGTGCTGGTCCTGGACGAGCCGACCTCGGCCGTCGACTCGCACACCGAGGCACGGATCGCCCAGGGCGTGCGGGAGCTGCGCGCGGGGCGCACGACCGTGGTGTTCACCTCCTCCCCGCTGCTGCTGGACCGTGCCGACCGGGTCGTGTTCCTGCATGACGGCGAGGTCGCCGCGATCGGCGCCCATCGCGAGCTGGTGCGCACCGAGCCCCGCTACCGGGCGGTCGTCACCCGCGAGACCGAGGACGAGGCCGCCCTGAACGGTGCGGCCGGCCTGACCGACGTACTGGCCGAACTGGAAGAGATCGAGGAGAAGGCATGATCGGCGTGGCGCCACCGGCGTACGACCCGGCGGCCCCGACGACGGCGAACACCCTGCCGGTCGGTGCCCCCGCGACCGTCCGCGCCTACGCGGCCGAACTGCTGCGGCGGCACCGGCGGGCGTTTCTGCTGCTCGTCGCCGTCAACACGATCGCCGTTGTCGCCTCGATGGCCGGTCCGTGGCTGCTGGGCGGGCTCGTGGAGCGGGTGTCCGACGGGGCGCGGGACCTGCGGCTGGAACTGACGGCGGGGCTGTTCGTGGCCGCGCTGGCCGTCCAGGCGGCGTTCGTCCGCCAGGTCCGGCTGCGCGGCGCGATGCTCGGTGAGCGGATGCTCGCCGACCTGCGCGAGGACTTCCTCGTACGGTCGGTCGGGCTGCCGCCGGGCGTGCTGGAGCGGGCCGGGACCGGGGATCTGCTGTCGCGGATCACCACGGACATCGACCGGCTGGGCAACGCCATGCGCGAGGCCGTGCCACAGCTGTCGATCGGCGTGGTGTGGGTGGTGCTGCTGATGGGCGGGCTGGTGGTCACGGCGCCGCCGCTGGCGCTCGCCGTGCTGCTCGCCCTGCCGCTGCTGGTGGCCGGCTGCCGCTGGTACTTCCGGCGGGCACCGGCCGCCTACCGCTCGGAGTCCGCCGGGTACGCGGCGGTGGCCGCCGCGCTCGCCGAGACCGTGGACGCCGGCCGTACGGTCGAGGCGCACCGCCTCGGTGCCCGCCGGGTGGCGCTGTCCGAGCGGCGGATCAAGGAGTGGACGGCCTGGGAGCGCTACACGCTGTGGCTGCGGTCGGTGCTCTTCCCGGTCATCAACGTCACCCACGTGACCGTCCTCGCCTCGGTCCTGATGGTCGGCGGTGTGTTCGCCCTCCAGGGCTGGATCGACGTCGGCCAGCTCACGACGGGTGCGCTGATCGCGCAGATGCTCGTCGACCCGGTGGGCATGATCCTGCGCTGGTACGACGAGCTGCAGGTGGCCCAGGTGTCGCTGGCCCGGCTGGTCGGGGTCCGGGACATCGAACCGGAGGCCGGCGACTCCTCCGTGGCGCCCGAGGGACGCCATGTGCGGGCCGACCGGGTGCACTTCGGCTATCTGGAGGGCGTGGACGTCCTGCGCAAGGTGTCCCTGGAGGTCTCCCCCGGCACCCGGCTGGCCCTGGTCGGGCCCTCGGGTGCGGGCAAGTCGACGCTGGGCCGGCTGCTCGCCGGGATCTACGCGCCCCGGGACGGCCGGATCACCCTGGGCGAGGCCGAGCTGTCCCGGATGCCGGCGGAACGCGTCCGCGCCCACGTCGCCCTGGTCAACCAGGAGCACCATGTGTTCGTCGGTTCCCTGCGCGACAACCTCCGCCTCGCCCGGACCGACGCGGTCGACGCCGAGCTCTGGGCGGCGCTGGGCGCGGTGGACGCGGACGGCTGGGCCCAGGGGCTCGACGAGGGCCTGGACACCGAGGTCGGCTCCGGCGGCCTGGCGCTCACCCCGGCCCAGGCCCAGCAGATCGCGCTGGCCCGCCTGGTCCTGGCGGACCCGCACACCCTGGTCCTGGACGAGGCGACGTCCCTGCTCGACCCCCGGGCCGCCCGCCATCTGGAACGCTCCCTGGCCCGGGTCCTCGACGGCCGCACCGTCGTCGCCATCGCCCACCGCCTCCACACCGCCCACGACGCGGACGTCATCGCCGTCGTCGAGAACGGCCGGATCAGCGAACTGGGCAGCCACGACGACCTGGTCGCGGCGGACGGGGCGTACGCGGCGCTGTGGAGGTCTTGGCACGGCTGACCCGCCGCCCGGTCAGGGGGCCGGGCGGGGGCGGCCTGGTCCTCGGCGGCCCGGCGTCTGCCGAGGACCACGGCGACGGTCCGTGGCGTTGCGCGGGGACGAGGCCGGGTGGAAGGCTGGAATCAGGCACCGGCTCGGGGAACGGGCCCGTCCCCACCCCCTGGAGGTACCCGTGAACAGGTCCGACGGTTGGGGAGACGATGTCTACCAACCGGATCAAGACGAGCAGCGAGAGGACACGGGGCTGCTCGACGCCGAGGACACGCTGGTGGACGACGGCGTCGACGATCCCCTGGACCGGGGCTGGTCCCCTCCCGAGCGGCCCTGGGCCGTCGAGCACCTCGGTGTGACGGCGGCCGAGCGGCGCGCGGGCGAGACGCTGGACCAGCGGCTCGCCGAGGAGCTGCCGGATGCCACCGCCCCCGACGGTGACGGTCTCGGGGACTGCCAGGGGACCGACGGGGAACTCCTGGACAACGAGGTCGGCGACGCCCGCTCCGGCCGGCTCGTGGCGCCCGACGAGGGCGCGCACGAGGACGAGGAGAGCGCGCTGGTCGCCATGGACGTGGGTATCGACGGCGCCGCGGCGTCGGCCGAGGAGGCGGCCGTGCACGTCGTCGACGAGGACACCCCCTCCGGCTGATCGCAGCACCGCCCGAGCCGCACGAGGAGCATCCATGCAGCAGGACAAGCACCCCGACTACCACCCCGTCGTCTTCCGCGACCGGACCGCCGGGTACGCCTTCCTGACCCGGTCCACCGCGACCAGCGGCGAACGCATCGAGTGGGACGACGGCGAGACCTACCCGGTCGTCGACGTGGAGATCTCCTCGGAGAGCCACCCCTTCTACACGGGCAAGGCCCGCACGGTGGACTCGGAGGGCCGGGTCGCCCGGTTCGAGCGGCGGTACGGCGGCGCCTGACCCGACCGGGAAGCGCCGGGAGGCTCAGATGAAGTTGAGCGCCGCCGCGCAGCCCACCCCGCCGAGCAGCATGAACACCGGCATCAGCACCCTGAGCTCGACCCAGCTGCCCGCCCGGAACCGCAGGGCCTTCGGTGGCCCGAGCGGGTACCAGCGCTTGCGCCCCACCGGTATGGGCCACAGGATCGGGCACCCGGACACGGTGAGCGCGTCCCCGATGTCATGGACGATCGCCCCCAGCACGACCGGCAGCCCCAGCCACAGGTACTCCTGCCCCGGCGCCGTGAACAGCCAGTCCGCGCCGTTGCCCGGCTTGTCCAGGACCCCCGCGAGGATCCACGCCGTGGTCGCGGCCAGCAGCCACACCAGGACATCGCTGCTGGAGCCGCGCGCCGCCCGCCACAGCAGACCCTCGATGGCCAGGACGAGGTGCACGAAGAGGATCGCCAGCACGCCCCACCGGTCACTGGTGATCGCCACGACCGAGGTGCCCGCACCGATCAGGACCGCCCACAGCCAGGTGTGCGTGAGCGTGCGGTGCCCCCCGGAGCGGCGCGGGTCGCCCTGCTTCTTCGTCGCCTTGTAGACGGCGTACGACAGCTTGTCCACGATCTCGCACAGCCAGCGCGACAGCGGTCCGAAGGACCGGGAGATGGTGGCCGCCTTGTGGTCGAGGTCCGGGGCGAGCGCGGCACCGGCGCAGATCAGGGCACCCACGAGGAGGACCGGCCAGGGCATCGGATGCCCAGCCGCGGCGGCCGCAGCGCCGACGCCGAGCCAGGCGGCGGCGCCCGACAGTGAGTGTGCTGGTCCCATCATGGCCGTTGCCGCCCCATTCCTCGTGTGCCGCTGTCCAGTTGACCGGGTGCGCTGACGTGTCGTCGGCGACCCAGCGTAGCGTTCGTGATCTTCGGGCCCGCAGCCGATTCCCGCATCGGGCATCAGGCCAGGCAAGATGGGGGCGTGACCCTCATCGATCAGCTGCCGCGGACCCCCGACCCCGACGCCTTGTACGAAGCCTTCGAGTCGTGGGCCGGCGAGCGGGGTCTCACGCTCTATCCCCACCAGGAGGAGGCGCTGATCGAGGTGGTCTCCGGCGCGAACGTGATCGTGTCGACGCCCACCGGCTCCGGCAAGAGCATGATCGCGGCGGGCGCGCACTTCGCCGCGCTGGCCCGTGACGAGGTCACCTTCTACACGGCTCCGATCAAGGCGCTGGTGTCGGAGAAGTTCTTCGAACTGTGCAAGATCTTCGGCACGGAGAACGTCGGCATGCTGACCGGCGACGCGTCCGTGAACGCCGACGCCCCCGTCATCTGCTGCACCGCCGAGGTCCTGGCGTCGATCGCGCTGCGCGACGGCAAGGACGCGGACGTCGGCCAGGTCGTGATGGACGAGTTCCACTTCTACGCGGAGGGCGACCGCGGCTGGGCCTGGCAGATCCCGATCCTGGAACTGCCGCAGGCGCAGTTCGTGCTGATGTCGGCGACGCTCGGCGACGTCTCCTTCTTCGAGAAGGACCTCACCCGCCGCACCGGCCGCCCGACCGCGGTGGTCCGCTCGGCGACCCGTCCGGTACCGCTGTCGTACGAGTACCGCTACACCCCGCTCACCGAGACGCTCACCGACCTGCTGGATTCCCGGCAGGCGCCCGTCTACATCGTGCACTTCACCCAGGCGCAGGCCGTGGAGCGCGCGCAGGCGCTGATGAGCATCAACATGTGCTCACGCGCGGAGAAGGAACAGATCGCCGAGCTGATCGGCAACTTCCGCTTCACCACGAAGTTCGGCCGCAACCTCTCCCGCTACGTCCGGCACGGCATCGGCGTCCACCACGCGGGCATGCTGCCCAAGTACCGCCGCCTGGTGGAGAAGCTGGCGCAGGCCGGCCTGCTGAAGGTCATTTGCGGCACGGACACGCTCGGCGTGGGCGTCAACGTCCCCATCCGCACGGTGCTGTTCACCGCCCTCACCAAGTACGACGGCACCCGCGTACGCACCCTGCGGGCCCGGGAGTTCCACCAGATCGCGGGCCGCGCCGGACGGGCCGGTTTCGACACGGAGGGCTTCGTCGTCGCGCAGGCGCCCGAGCACGTCGTCGAGAACGAGAAGGCGCTCGCCAAGGCGGGCGACGACCCGAAGAAGCGCCGCAAGGTCGTCCGCAAGAAGGCGCCGGAGGGCTTCGTCGCCTGGTCGGAGCAGACCTTCGAAAAGCTCATCGGCTCCGAACCGGAGCCCCTGGCCTCCCGGTTCCGGGTGACGCACACGATGCTGCTGTCGGTGATCGCCCGGCCCGGCAACGCCTTCGAGGCGATGCGCCGGATGCTGGAGGACAACCACGAGCCGCGCAAGCAGCAGCTGCGGCACATCCGCCGGGCCATCGCGATCTACCGTTCGCTGCTGGACGGCGGCATCGTCGAGAAGCTGGACCAGCCGGACGCCGAGGGCCGCATCGTCCGCCTCACGGTCGACCTCCAGCAGGACTTCGCCCTCAACCAGCCGCTGTCCACGTTCGCGCTCGCCGCGTTCGAGCTGCTGGACCCCGAGTCCCCCTCGTACGCCCTCGACATGGTGTCCGTCGTGGAGTCGACGCTCGACGACCCGCGGCAGATCCTCGCCGCCCAGCAGAACAAGGCGCGCGGCGAGGCCGTCGCCTTGATGAAGGCCGACGGGGTCGAGTACGAGGAGCGCATGGAGCGGCTCCAGGACATCACGTACCCGAAGCCCCTGGAGGAGCTGCTCTTCCAGGCGTACGACACCTACCGCAAGAGCCACCCCTGGGTCGGCGACCATCCGCTGTCGCCGAAGTCGGTCATCCGCGACATGTACGAACGGGCGATGTCCTTCACGGAGTTGGTGTCCCACTACGAGCTCGCGCGCACCGAGGGCATCGTGCTGCGCTATCTCGCCAGCGCCTTCAAGGCCCTGGACCACACCGTCCCGGACGACCTCAAGTCCGAGGATCTGGAAGACCTGATCGCGTGGCTGGGCGAGATGGTGCGCCAGGTCGACTCCAGCCTGCTGGACGAGTGGGAGCAGCTCGCGAACCCGGCGGAGATGACCGCTGAGGAGGCCCAGGAGAAGGCCGACGAGGTCAAGCCGGTCACCGCCAACGCGCGCGCCTTCCGCGTGCTGGTCCGCAACGCCATGTTCCGCCGGGTCGAGCTGGCCGCCCTCGACCAGGTCGAGGAGCTGGGCGAGATGGACGCGGAGTCCGGCTGGGACGCCGACGCGTGGGGCGAGGCGCTGGACAAGTACTTCGACGAGTACGAGGACCTCGGCACCGGCCCCGACGCCCGCGGCCCCAAGCTGCTGCTCATCGAGGAGGAGCCGGAGAACGCCCTGTGGCGGGTCCGGCAGATCTTCCACGACCCGAACGGCGACCACGACTGGGGCATCAGCGCCGAGGTCGACCTGACCGCCTCCGACGCGGAGGGCCGTGCCATCGTCCGTGTCACCGACGTCGGCCAGCTGTGAACGGCCGGACCGCAGCGAGCACAGGAGAATCCCACCCATGACCACGAACCCGGCCGAGAGACTCGTCGACCTGCTCGACCTGGAGCAGATCGAGGTCAACATCTTCCGCGGCCGCAGCCCGCAGGAGTCCCTCCAGCGGGTCTTCGGCGGCCAGGTGGCGGGCCAGGCCCTGGTCGCCGCCGGCCGCACCACGGAGGGCGACCGCCCCGTGCACTCGCTGCACGCGTACTTCCTGCGCCCGGGCATCCCGGGTGTGCCGATCGTCTACCAGGTCGAGCGGGTGCGCGACGGGCGGTCCTTCACGACCCGCCGGGTCACGGCCGTCCAGCAGGGCCGCACGATATTCAATCTCACCGCCTCCTTCCACAAGCCGGAGGAGGGCAGCTTCGAGCACCAGCTGCCGCCGGCCCGCAAGGTCCCGGACCCGGAGTCGCTGCCCACGGTCACGGACGAGATCCGGGAGCATCTGGGCGCGCTGCCCGAGCAGTTGGAGCGGATGGCCCGCCGCCAGCCCTTCGACATCCGCTACGTGGACCGGCTGCGCTGGACCGCCGAGGAGGCCGAGGACTCCGAGCCGCGCAGCGCCGTGTGGATGCGCGCGGTCGGACCGCTGGGCGACGACCCGCTCGTCCACACCTGCGCCCTCACCTACGCCAGCGACATGACCCTCCTGGACGCCGTCCGCATCCCGGTCGAGCCGCTGTGGGGCCCGCGCGGCTTCGACATGGCGTCACTGGACCACGCGATGTGGTTCCACCGCCCGTTCCGCGCCGACGACTGGCTGCTGTACGACCAGGAGTCGCCGATCGCGGTCGGCGGCCGCGGTCTGGCCCGGGGCCGGATCTACGACCGTGAGGGCCGGCTGGTCGTCTCGGTCGTGCAGGAGGGGCTCTTCCGCAAGCTGGACTGACCGTCCGCGGGCCGGAACGGCCCGGGTTTCCGCCGCTCCGGGGCACGCGCGCTTCGGCACTCCGTTCGCGCGCGTGCCCCGATCCGGTGACCATGGCAGGAGGAGGCACCGCCGGCGTCACACGCCCGCCGATCCGGGAGGTGGCCACGCTGCACACCGTGCTCCCCGTCCTCTTCGCGATCTGCGCGGCCTTCAGCAACGCCGTCGCCACGGTGCTGCAGCGCAAGGCCGCGCTCACCGTGCCGCGCTCCGAGGGCTTCCGGGCCGGGCTGATGCTCGATCTGCTGCGGCGGCGCGTCTGGCTGGCCGGCATCCTCGCGGTGATCGCCGCCGCCGTCTGCCAGGCGCTGGCGCTGGCGACCGGGCCGCTGACGATCGTGCAGCCGCTGTTCGTGCTGGAGCTGCCGCTCACCCTCATCGTCGCCTCGCTGCTGATGCACCGGCATCTGCCGGGCATGGGCTGGCTGGCCGTGGCGGTGGTGGTGGCCGGTCTTGCGGTGGCGCTCGCCGCCGCGTCTCCCTCGGGCAACCGCACCCATGTGGCACTGGACCGCTGGATCCCCGCGCTCGCCGTGTGCGCGGGAGCGGTCGTCGCCCTCGCTCTCGCCGCCCTCAAGCGCCCGGAGGGCCGCGCCCGGGCGGCCTGCCTGGGTGCCGCGACGGCGATCAGCTACGCGGTGACCGCGGCCCTGATGAAGGCCGCCACCCACATCCTCGACGACCAGGGCCTCGTGGCCTTCCTCACCGCCTGGCAGACCTACGCCTTCGCCGCGACCGGCGTGTGCGCGCTGTTCCTGCTGGAGAACGCCATGCAGGCCGGCCCGCTGGTCGCCTCGCAGCCCGCGCTCACCCTCGGCGACGCGTTGGTGAGCCTCGCCCTCGGCATCCTCCTGTACGAGGAGACGATCCGCTCCGGGTGGTGGCTGCTGCCCCAGCTCTTCGGTGTCGCACTGATCGCCGCGGGGGTGCTCGCCCTGGCGCGGATTCCGCTCACCCAGTCCCTGGTGGCACCGGGCGAGGAACGTCAGACGGCGGCAGCGCCCTGAGCCGAGGAGGTCACGATGGAGCGTCTCAGCGAGCGGGTGGCGATCGTCACCGGTGGGGCCGGAGACATAGGTGCCGCGGTGGCACGCGCCCTCGCGGCCGACGGCACCTCCGTGGTCGTCGCCGATGTCCGGGAACCGGAGGGGTCGGGGCTCGTGTCCGAGCTCGGCGGGCGGGCCCGCTGTCGTCGACGTCAACCTCACGGGCGCCTGGCTGGGCATGCGCGCGGCGGCACCGTCGCTGCGCCGGGCCGGGGGCGGCGTGATCGTGAACATGTCCTCCCTCGCCGGGCTGACCGCCTACGCCGGTGTCGGAGCGTACGCGGCCGGCAAGTGGGGCCTGCGCGGCCTGACAAAGGTCGCCGCGCTGGAACTCGCGCCCGACCGGGTCCGGGTCTGCTCCGTCCACCCCGGCGCCATCGGCACCCGGATGACGGCCGGCTTCGGCGACGCGTACACCGCGGGACAGCCCCTCCCCCGCTTCGGCGAGCCCGAGGAGGTAGCCCGGATGCTGCTCTTCATCATCACCGAGGCGACCTTCTCGACAGGCTGCGAGTTCATCGTGGACGGCGGCATCCTCGCCGGGGCACCTGACGCTCTGACCCCTGACGAATGACCGGCCGGGTGACTGGTTGCCCATGACTGGTGGTCGACCGGACGGCGGGTCGGCCCCGGCTGATTCACCCGCCCGGCTGGCACTGCGGGCACCACACCGTGCCGCGGCCTCCCATCCGGGTCCGGCGCAGGCCGCTGCCGCAGCGCGGGCACCTCGGGTCGGGGTCGTCGCGGTGGCCGGTCAGCCAGGAGTCACGCGGCGGAACGCAGCCGGCGGTGACCGACGCGTGCAGGGTGCGGCGCATCTGGCTGTACAGCCGACGACGATCGGCCTGGGTGAGATCACGCGCCGGGCGGTCGGGGCGCAACCGCGCTCGCCACAGGATCTCGTCGGCGAGCAGATTACCGAGACCGGCGAGCACGGACTGGTCGGTGAGCGCGGTCTTGAGATGCCCCCGGCGCGCGGACAGGACGGCCTCGAAATCCGCACGCTCCACCGCCAGCGCGTCGGGGCCCTGCCCCCGGAGCAGCCGATCGACGTCGGAGTCGTCGCCCGCCAGCCAGAGTCCCTGGAGTTTGCGCTGGTCACGGAAGCGCAGCTGGCGGCTGCCGCTCAGCGTGAACAGCACACGGTCGTGCGCCTCGACGGCATCATCGGGATGCCCGCAGACCAACAGTCCGGTCATGCCGAAGTGCAGCACGAGGGTCGGGCCGGAGCGGGTGCGGGCGAGCAGCCACTTCCCGTGCCGCTCCGGTGTGCCGAAGCGCCGGCCCTCCAGCGCGTCACGCAGTCGCCGGGCACCGACCCCGTGCAGCACGCCCGCGTCCCGCACGTCCACACGCCGGACGACCCGACCCTTCGCGCAGGACTCGAGCACCTGCCGGAAGCCCTCGACATCGGGGAGCTCGGGCATCGCCGGCGCGTCAGGTTTCCTGGAGGACGGACAGCACGTTCCCCGCGGGGTCGGTGAACCAGGCGATCAGCGGGCCGCCGCCGCGGAAGATGCCCTTGTCGTCCGCCTTGAGGTGGTCGTAGCGCTCGAACCGGACTCCTCTCCTGCCCAGCTCGTCGACGGCGGCCTCGATGTCGTCGACGGGGAAATTGAGGATGGTGTAGGTCGCCGGGGTGTGGTCCTCCTTGGGGTAGACCAGGGTGTCCCGGTCACCCGCGATATGCAGGAACAGCAGGCCGTTCTCCTCCGACACCCTCAGTCCGAGCGTGTCGCCGTAGAACGTCCTGGCCGCGTCGATGTCGTTCACCGAGAACCCGCTGAACGCCTTGGTCGTACCGAACATGATCGCCTCCTGGAATCATCTCCTCAGAATTCCGACCGGGACGCATCCGGAAACTCATCGCTTTTCACCCCGAACGTCGTCGGCCTCGGCGCTGCAGCCATCCCAGGAGGCCGTGTGAAGGGGTGCGGTCCGGGCTTTCGGGCCGGTCTCCGGCCGGAACCGGGGGTGTCCCGCCCGGCTCCGGCGTCGAGGGTGATGCCGGGGCTGGACGCGGTGCCGGGTGTCGTCTGCGCGCCGTCTCCATCGTGTGGGCCAGGTCCGCGCGGAACCAGGCCACTTCGTCCGGCTCGCTCGCCGTCATGAGCGTCTCGGCCAGTTCGGCGGCGGGTGAACCAGGGGTGCCGTGCGTCGGGAGGCGAGGGCGGCGGCGGTTCAGATGGGCGCGCTCGTAGGGGTCCGCCACGACCTCCGCCACGTCGAGGGGGTCGAGGAGACAGGCGACGGCTGCCGCGTGGGCCCAGGCGTCGTCCCCGGCCTGCCGCGTCAGGAATCCGATGTGGCGTCCCCGCCAGTTGCGGGGCCGCCGGTCCAGCCCGTCCTTCTGGCCTTCCCGGATCTGTGCGGGTGTGCGCCCCTTCAGCAGCCGGGCGTTGCTCTCCTCCGCGGCGAACTGCCGCAGCTCCTCGGCCAGATACAGCCAGACGACCGCCCGGTAGCGGTTCAGGTAGAACGTGACCGGCACGAGCAGGCCGTAGCGGGCGAGGCTCGTGAATCTGGCGGGCGTCACGTCCAAGAGCTCGGCGCCCTGATGAGTGCCGGCGGTCGCGACGCGTTCGCGCAGTTCGTCCGGGAAGCGCTCCCCGGCGCGCAGCCGGTCGATCTCCGCGCGGGCGACGCGCGGCCCTCCGCCGCCTTCGTCGGGAACGGTCCGGATGAGCCCGAGATTCACCGCGAGGTCGAACTCACCGCGCTTGAGGTCGAGTTCGCGGGCGGCCCGGCTCGGAGCGCAGGTGAGGCGGTCGGGTTTCGCGATGGTGCCTGACATGGTCGGTCTCCCCCGTGGAGTCGGCGGCTCACGCCGTGTGCGGTCGCCGTGAGAAAACCGTAACCGCTTCGGCGCGCTGCGTGACGAGCCTGTGGATAACTCCGCGAGGGAAGACGAATGCGCAGGTCAGGCGTCTGTGGTCGGTTTCCGTTCCGGCTGGCGGGCATCCACGTCGAGATGCTCGCCGACCCGGTTGACCAGAAGTGTCATCTCGTACGCGATCTGACCGATGTCGGCCTCGGCGCCGCTGAGGACGCACAGACAACTGCCCGTGCCGGCGGCGGTGACGAAGAGCACCGCGTCATCGAACTCGATCATCGTCTGCCGTACGCTGCCCGCGCCGAAGTGCCGCCCCGAGCCCTTGGCCAGGCTGTGCAACCCGGACGACACGGCCGCGAGGTGCTCCGCGTCCTCGCGGCGCAGTCCCGTGCTCGCCCCGGTCACCAAGCCGTCGTTGGACAGGACCAGTGCGTGCCGCACCTGGTGGACGCGCTCGGTCAGGTCGTCCAGCAGCCAGTCGAGTCCCTGGTTCTGCGCCATGTTCCGATCTCCCCGTTTTCTCCCCGTGCGATTCTCCTCCTGGCCGGAGGATCTCCACGCCAGCCTTCCCCACGACCGCTGCCGGGGCAAGGAGGATGGGAGCCATGGCAGAGAAGATGACCGATGCGCAATGGCGGGAGTTCGTTTCCCACGGCACCCGCACCGCGAAGCTCTCCACCGTCAGGGCCGACGGGAGTCCGCACGTGGCCCCGATCTGGTTCCTGCTGGACGGGGACGACGTGGTGTTCAACACCGGCAAGAACACCGTGAAAGGGCGCAATCTCGCCCGTGACGGCCGCGTCGCCCTGTGCGTGGACGACGACCGGCCGCCGTACTCCTTCGTCGTGCTGCAGGGCCGCGCCCGGATCTCGGAGGACCTCGACGACATAAGGCACTGGGCCACCCGCATCGGCGCCCGGTACATGGGCGAGGAACGCGCCGAGGAGTTCGGCGCCCGCAACGGCGTCCCGGGTGAACTCCTCATCCGTGTCGCCGTCGACCGGATCCTGGCGGAGCGGGACGTCGCGGACTGACCACGGGAGATCTCCGTCTCTCCGGTCAGCCGACCGAGTCGAGGAGCCGGGCGGTGTGCATCCGCCCGGCGTACTCGACCAGCCTGATCAGC
Source organism: Streptomyces sp. NPDC055506 (assembly GCF_053643595.1). Lineage (NCBI taxonomy): Bacteria > Bacillati > Actinomycetota > Actinomycetes > Kitasatosporales > Streptomycetaceae > Streptomyces > Streptomyces sp. NPDC055506. The sequence goes on from NZ_JBSHKH010000122.1 coordinate 17,403, forward strand.
ACCTCCTTCCCCGAGTCGCGGTCCCGGGCGTCACACAGCACCACGGGCGTCCCCCGGTCGAGGTCGAGGGCGCGCGAGACGTCCGGGGCGCCGTGCTGCCGGGCTCCCGGGAAGCAGTTGACGGCCACCACGAACGGGATGCGCCGGTGCTCGAAGTAGTCGACCGCCGGGAAGCAGTCCTCCAGGCGGCGGGTGTCCGCGAGCACCACCGCGCCGAGCGCCCCTTGTGACAACTCGTCCCACAGGAACCAGAACCGGTCCTGGCCCGGCGTGCCGAACAGGTACAGGGAGAGACCGGACCGGATGGTGATGCGCCCGAAGTCCATCGCGACGGTCGTGGTGGTCTTGTGGTCCACGCCGTCCGTGTCGTCCACCGACTGGCCCGCTTCGCTGAGCAGTTCTTCGGTGCGCAACGGCCGGATCTCGCTGACGGCGCCCACCAGCGTGGTCTTGCCCACGCCGAAGCCGCCCGCGACCAGGATCTTCAACGCCAGTGCGGCGGAGTCGCCGTCCGGGGCGTCGGAGTGCTCGGAGACCATCAGTCACTTCTCTCGTGTCGGGTGAGGTGTGCGTTCATCTGCGGCGCTCCGCGTCTACAGCGCCCTGAGTCCCGCGATCACCTCGCGCAGGATCCGTTCGTCGGGCAGCTGGGCCGGCGGTACGGGGCGGCTGACGGTGACGCAGCCGAGTTCCAGGAGGTCGCCGAGGAGGACCCTGATCACGCCCACGGGCAGGTCCGCTCCGGCGGCGAGTTCGGCGACCGACTGGGTCTCCGTACGGCACAGGTCGAGGAGGGTCCGGTGTTCCGGGCCGAGCGGGGCGTCGTCCACGCCCGGCGCACCGGGGTCCAGGGTCACCAGGGCGATCAGGTCGAACCGCACACCGGTGGGGCCGGGCCGGGTGCGTCCGCCCGTCATGGCGTAGGGGCGGACGAGAGGGCCGGCCTCGTGGTCGTACCACTGGCTGCCCTGCTCGCTCAGGGTGCCCGTCATGTCCTCGGTCATCTGCGCGGACCGCCCTCTCGGCTCATCCGGCGGCGGGTGGCCGGGCGCCGGCGCGGGGCGCCGTGCCGAGGTGCTCGCCGACGCGTTTGACCAGGCGGGCCATCTCGTACGCCACGAGGCTGATGTCGGCTGTCACGGCGGTGAGCAGGGCCAGGCAGGAGCCGTCGCCGGCGGCGGCCACGAACAGGAAGGCCTCGTCCATCTCCACCATGGTCTGGCGGACACCGCCGGCGCCGAAGTGCCGTCCCGCGCCCTTGGCGAGGCTGTGGAAGCCCGAGGCGACCGCCGCGAGGTGTTCGGCGTCCTCGCGCCTGAGGCCGGTCGAGGCACCCACGGCGAGGCCGTCGTTGGAGAGGACCACGGCATGCCGTATGTCGCTCACACGGAGCACCAGATCGTCCAGCAGCCAGTCGAGTTCGCCGGAGCGCCGGGCGGAACGGGTGCTCGATTCCTGGATCATGCGGGGTCTCCTTCGCTGCTGTCTCTGCCTGTCGCGGGGCCGGGAGTGGTGCCGCGACCGGGCTGCCTGCCGCCGCCGCGTGCCCAGCCGTCGCGGTACGCCGCCATGCGGTCGCGTACGACTTCGGGGGTGCGTTCGTCGTCCCGGGGGGCCGGCGTCGGTGGCGGTTCCTCGGGACGCCCCTCGCGCAGTTGGGGGGCGAGACTGGCCTGTCGCACGCGACGCGGGAGGTCCTCGGAGCCTTCGGGCTGCTCCTGGGGTCGGTGCAGTCGCAAGGTGGCGACTCCTGGGGGTGGGGTGTGGCTCGTGGTCTCGGCCGCGGCCGGTACGGGAGCCACGAGGGCGCGCCGGTCGGCCGGTGCGGGGACGACGTCCTGGAGCGGGGTGTCGTCGGGCACGCGCGCGTAGGCGCGCTCCTCGGACTGTCGCGCGTGTGCCGCCTCACCGGGGGAGGATTCCGTCGCCCCGGAGTGCAGGAGGGCCGTGGGCAGCAGGACGACGGCGGTCGTGCCGCCGTAGGGCGAGGTCTTGAGGTGGACCTTGACGTCGTGCCGGGCGGCGAGCCTGCTGACCACGAACAGGCCGAGCCGGTCGCTGTCGAACAGGTCGAGCGCCTCGGACTGCTCGATGCGGCGGTTGGCTTCCGCGAGTGTCTCCTGGCCCATGCCGAGGCCGCGGTCCTCGACCTCGACCGCGTAGCCGTTGCCCACGGGTTCGCCGGTGACGCGAACGCGCGTGTGGGGCGGTGAGAACTGGGCGGCGTTCTCGATGATCTCGGCGAGCAGGTGGGTGAGGTCGGCCACGGCCGTTCCGATGACAGCCGCTTCGGGGAGTTGCCGTACCTCCACGCGCGCGTAGTCCTCGACTTCGGAGACGGCGGCGCGGACCACGTTGGTCAGGGGGACGGGCATGCGCCAGGCCCGGCCGGGGGCGGCTCCGGAGAGGATGATCAGGCTCTCCGCGTGGCGTCGCATACGGGTGGTGAGGTGGTCGAGGCGGAAGAGGTCACTCAGCTCGTTCGGGTCGTCGGAGCGGCGTTCCATGCTGTCGAGGAGGCTCAGCTGCCGGTGGACGAGGATCTGGCTGCGGCGGGCGAGGTTGACGAAGACGCCGGAGATGCCGCTGGCGAGCTCGGCGCGCTCCACGGCGGCCCGCAGCGCGGCGCGGTGGACCGTGTGGAGCGCTTCGGCGACCTGCCCGGCCTCGTCCTCCGCGGGTGGTCCCGGCGGTGCTTCGGCACGGACATCGATCTCCTCGCCCGCGCGCAGTCTCCGCATGGCCTCGGGGAGTTTGCGCCGGGCGATCTCCAGGGCGCCGTTGCGCAGGCTCACCAGTTCCACCACCAGGCCCCGTCCGATGCGTACGGAGATGACGAGCGAGGCGGCGACGGCGGCGAGACCGAGCAGGACTGCGGCGCCGGCCGGGGTGAGCAGTCCTCGGGTGAACGGGTCGGCCCGTTGCGCGACGCCGCGTGCCGCGTCGTCCTCGATCGCGCGCATGCCGTGCTGCACGCGCGTGTGAGCGGTGTTCCAGGTGTTCTCGGGCGCAGCCTCGACAGCCCTGGCACCGGGCCCGCGGGCGAGGATCCGGTCCTCGGCCTCGCCAAGGCCCGCGTAGGCGCTGCTGTCGGCGAGGGCGTTCCACGCGGAGCGTTCGGTGCCGCGCAGGTCGGCGACGGCCGATCCGGTGAGGGTGCGGCGCAGGTCGACGGCGCCGGTGAAGAGCCGGAGCCGCTCCCCGGTCAGGGTGCCGGACAGCCGGGCACTCGCCAGCACCGCGTCCTCCTGGGCCAACGCCTCGCCCGCGCGGGCGAATTCGAGCAGCACGCGCGCGTCGGAGCCGAGGTCGGCGTCCTGGATACCGGTGAGGGCACCTCCGGCGTCGAAGCCCGCCGAGATGGTCCGGGTGTAGCGGTCGTACGTCTCGGACCAGCCCGCACGCCGGTCCCGCACCGCGGTCCGCAGCGGCCGCAGTTCCTCGGTGCCGGTGACGAACGCCTTCAGCCGGCCGGCGACTCCGGCGGGCAGTTCCTCGCTGTCGGCGACGGTGTTGCCCTTGCCGAGCCGCAGTTTCGCGACGGCGCGGTCGGTGCGCCGGGCGAGCTCGTCCAGTTCGTCGGACGGTACGGCCGACGGGTCGGTGGCGTGGCGTACCGCGGCCGCGCGCTCGGCCTGGAGGGCGGCGACCGCCGCGGAGACGGGGGCGCGGACCGTGGCGTCCACGCGCTGGACCTGCCGCAGCCGGGAGACGTCCTGGGCGGTGGTGACAGTGGCGTAGGCCCACAGGGCCAGCAGAGAGACGACCGGCACCATCAGCAGGCAGACGATCTTGGCGCGCACGGTGCGCGGGCGTATGTGCCAGCGCTCCGCGCGCGTGACCTCCCCGTCCGGTACGGCGCCCGAAGGTGCCTCCGGGCCCTCGTCGGCCGGTGGCCCGGCGTGCGCGCGGCGACCGCGCACCGGCGGGGGCGGCGCCTCAGCGCCGGTTGTGGCGGTCCTACGGGGTGTACGCATGGACTCCTCGCTCGGGAGTGGTCGGGGGCGTGCCGGGCGTCGCTACGCCGCGGAGATCCATCCGGAGCCCTCTAGGGGGCGACGCTCTCGACCGGCCGCTGGGCCGAGGCGGACGCCTCGCGCTCGCCTGCCGTCGGCGAGAGTGCGACGAAGGCCGAGGTCAGGAAGAGGTAGGACCCGAGGCCGACGGCGAGGGGGAAGATGAACTGCATCGCCGTGGCCCCGGGCAGTGCCGCCCCGGAGGGCGTGACCCGCACGCTCACCGCGAACATCCCGGTGTAGTGCATGCTGCTGACGGCCGCGCCCATGATCAGGGAGGCGATGGTGACCGCGACGGGCGACTTGATGTTGAGCGCCGCCCACAGGGCCGCCGTAGCCGCGACGACGGCGATCAGGACGGAGAGCCCGACGAGCAGCGGGTCGTAGGTCACGTCGCCGTGCAGGCGTACGGCCGCCATGCCCAGGTAGTGCATGCTCGCGACGCCGAGCCCGGTGGTGAGACCGCCGAGGAAGAGGGCCCGGTCGCGGTCCCGGCCGTAGCCGACGGCGAAGACGCCGGCGCACACGACGACCATGGCGACGAGCAGGCTCAGAAGGGTGAGCGGCACGTCGTAGCGGATGTCGGTGCCGGTGACGGCGAACCCGAGCATGGCCACGAAGTGCATGGTCCAGATGCCGGTGCCGATCGCCGAGGCGGCGGTGACGAGCCAGTTGCGGCGCGAGCGGCCGGTGGCGGCGAGGGCTCGGACGGTGCAGCGCAGTCCGAGCGCCGCGCCTATGCAGGCCATCGCGTACGACAGCGCGGGGGTCAGCCACCCCAGGGCGGCGTGGTCCAGGTGTCCCATGGCCCCGGGACGCTAGACCCGGCAAGGGCGCACGAAGGGGGCGCATTTCGAAAGGTGTTGGAATATGACGCAAGGATGTATCGGAACGATCGCGTCACGCTCGAACGTGTGCACAGAGGCGTCCATACGTGCCGGTGAGGAATCATGCACTGCATGAGCGACGACCAGACGCGTGTCCAGGAGTTCTTCACACCTCGTGCCGCCGACTGGGACAGCAGGTTCCCGGACGACGGTCCGGCCTACGCGGCGGCGGTCGCCGAGCTCGGACTGCGCGCGGGCGACCGGGTGCTCGACGCCGGGTGCGGCACCGGCCGGGCCCTGCCGCCGCTGCGTGCCGCCGTGGGGCCCTCGGGGGTGGTCCTCGGGGCCGATCTGACCCCGGCCATGCTGCGGGAGGCCGTACGGGCCGGACGGGACCGCGACGGGCAGCTGCTGCTCACGGACGTCGCCGCGCTGCCCTTGCGCTCGCGGTCGCTGGACGCGGTGTTCGGGGCGGGCCTCGTCTCGCACCTGGCGAGCCCGGCCGAGAACCTGCGCGAGCTGGCGCGGGTTGTACGTCCCGGTGGTGTGCTGGCGCTGTTCCATCCGATCGGCAGGGCGGCACTGGCCGCACGCCACGGCCGCCCGCTCACCCCGGACGACCTGCGCGCCGAGCCCAACCTCCGTCCCCTGCTGGCCGGTTCCGGGTGGCGCATGACGTCGTACACCGACGAGGACACCCGCTTCCTGGCGCTCGCCGACCGCGAGGACTGAGCCGGCACGTCACCCGGCCTCGGGGTCCCCCTCCGCCGCGTGCCGCACAGGGCAGCCCTGGAGGCCGGGGACCGGTCGCGTGCCGAGGTCGGCGAGCCGGTATCCGTACGGATAGCCCTTGATCTCCCAGTTCTGGCGGGCGAAGTGCGGGGCGCGCCGGGGCGCCATCAGCCGGACGGCGCGACCCCGGAGCCGCACCGCACGACGCACGCACGCGCGCGTAGCGGCGCTCGGCGGGGTGTAGCGGAAGGCGTGCAGGAGCGGGTCGTCGAGCAGCGCGAGGGTCGTGGTGCGCAGCAGCGGTGCGAGCGGGCGCGGGTACCAGGAGGCCATCAGGTCGAGCGTGGCGTCCGAGACCCGCCGGGCTTCCGCGTCCCAGGCGAAGTGGGCCGCCTCGTAGTCATCGAGGCAGGTCTCGAACTCCTCGTAGGTCTCGGGGATGTCCTTGATGCCCATGTGCCGGCCCAGCGTGCCGTAGTGGACGGCGCCGGCGACGATCTCGTGGCGTGACATCCTGCGCCACCCGTAGGCGTCGATCCACCGTTTGGGCATCACGACGAAGGTGCAGAGCACATAGCGCATGTCGTCGTCGCTGATGTCGTAGCCGCGGTGCATCTGGTTGATGCGGCGGATCGCGGTCTTCCCCTGGTCGCTGCCGAAGCCGTGTTCTACGACGGCGTCCAGGAGCAGCGCGGTGTCGTCGTAGCGCTTCTGCGTCCGCTCCGTGAGCTCCGCGGTCTGCGCGAGCAGCCGGCCGATGCTCGGGACGGCGTAGGTGCGGTACAGGGCCAGCTCCAGGGCGCGGGTGAAGTCCCAGGGGAACTCGTACGCGACGCTCAGCCGGTAGATCTCCGTGGCGTCCTGATACGGGTCCATCCGCCGGATCCGAGCCAGCCGGTCGAAGCGCTTCACCGTGCCGTCCCCCTTCTGTCACAGGTTCTCCAACTTTACGTTGGAGGCCGGGAGATGAAAGATCAGACGCGACAACCGCACAGGGGGAAGGTGGTCCATATGTGGGGCAGGTTCCGCAAGGCCGGGGGAAGAGTCGCCGACGCCTTGCGCACGGAGACCAAGGCCGACGGGGACAAACGTCCACACAACCTTTTCGAGGCTGCCGCGGTCTATGTCGCGGCGTGCGCGGAGGACGACCAGGAGCGGGCGGAGGAGGCGTCCCGCTGGGTGTCGCCGGAGGCGCTGTCGTTCGGGGTGAACGAGCTGGCCTGCCGGGCCGTCATCGCGCTGGCGCGGGAACGCGGGGAGTCGCCGCGGACCGTGGCCCGTGAGTTGCTGGGGCTGCCGGCGGCGTGACGAGCACGGTCCGGACGGCCGATTCGCCCCGTCCGCCGGAAAACTGCAGCTCGGGTGCGCTTGCCAGGGCCGTGACAAGCAGCTTCCGCGCGCACTAGGGTGCGCGCGATCGGACGAACGATGGGGAGGCTGGGATGGCCGGGACGGACGAGGACGCCGTCGCCGCCGCGGACGACGCGCTCTATGTGCTCACGGCGGTACTGCTGACGCCTGCGAAGTTCCCGAGCGTCCTGGGCGACGACTATCCGGAGGCGTGTGCGGCGCTCGGTCTCGCACCGCTCGCCGACGGGTACGGGCTGGTGCTCGGCCAGGACGGCGACGGCTCCCGGTGGACCGTCGCCATCGACGACGTCTCCCTGGTCGCCGTCGCGATCGCGTCCTGGGACTGCGGCATGGAGTACGAGCTGTCGCCCGACGAGCGCTCGGTCGTCGCGGCCCTGCCCGGCTGGCCGCTCGCGGTCGCCGTCGCGGCGCCCGGGGTGCCCGCGCCGCACGACCCCGGCCCGGAGGCCGACGACCGGCCGCCGCTGGCTCCGCCGGACACCACCGTCTGGGGGCCGGCTCAGCGGCGCCTGGGCGCGGACGAGATCGCGCTGCAGTGGGCGACATGGCGGGAGCAGGTGAACGACTCGGAATTTCCGGCGGCGGGACCCTCGGGGGCACCGGGGCCGTCGGGGACGCCGGAGCCCTCGGGGTCGCCCGAGCCCTCGGAGTCCCCCGAGTCGTCCGAGGTATCGGATTCCTCGGCGGTATCGGGCGACGAGGGCGAGGCGGCCGACGCTTCGAAAGGGAGCGGGGAGAACCGCCGCCCGGGCCACAGCGGCATCCGGCGGGTCCTCGCGGAGGCCCGCACCTACATCGACTCGCCGCCACCGCTGGGCCGGGTCCGGTCGTCGTTCGCGACGAGCGACGCGCGGATCCTGCGGGCGGACGGTCCGGGCTGGTCACTGGTGGCAAGGACCGACGACATGGCCTTCGTGCTGCTCGACGAGGAACCCGGCGAGGTCCTGCCGGTGGGCCGGGGGCCGGAGCTGCCGGGTCTCCTCGAGGCGCTCGACAAGATGGCCGTACGGCCGAACTGATCCGGCGACGGCCTTCGGCCGCGCCGGATCAGCGCCTCAGCGACCGAGTTCCTTACGGG
>NZ_JBSHKH010000123.1:0-25229 GCF_053643595.1 Streptomyces sp. NPDC055506
CATCGAGGTGGCGCGGCAGTGGTTCGAGCAGTACGAGGGGGCGGGCCTGGACGGTGTCATCGCCAAGCCGCTGACGGTGCGCTACCGCCCGGACGAGCGCGCGATGTTCAAGATCAAGCACGAGCGCACGGCGGACGTGGTCGTCGCCGGGTACCGCCTGCACAAGAGCGGCCCCGTCGTGGGCTCGCTGCTGCTCGGCCTGTACGACGACCGGGGCACCCTCCAGCACGTGGGCGTGTCCGCCGCCTTCCCGATGAAACGGCGCGCCGAGCTGGTGGAGGAGCTGGAGCCGCTGCGTCTGGACGACGCCCAGGGGCATCCGTGGGCGGCCTGGTCCGACGAGGCCGCGCACGAGAAGGCCCGGCTGCCGGGGGCGCCGAGCCGCTGGTCGGGCCGGAAGGACCTGTCGTGGGTGCCGCTCAGGCCGGAGCGGGTGGCCGAGGTGGCGTACGACCACATGGAGAACGGGCAGCGTTTCCGGCACACCGCCCGGTTCCGCCGCTGGCGCCCGGACCGGACCCCCGAGAGCTGCACCTACGCGCAGCTCCAGGAGCCGGTCCGCTACGACCTGGCGGAGATCCTCGGCGGCTAGCGTCCGGCCGGATTCAGGGCTGCATCAGCACCTTGACCGCGCCGTCCTGCTTGCGCTGGAACATCTCGTAGGCGTGCGGGGCCTCCGAAAGCGGCACCCGGTGGGTGGCGAAGTCCTCGACGCCCAACGGGTCCTCGTCGGTGAGGTACGGGATGATGTCGTCGGTCCAGCGGCGGACGTTGGCCTGGCCCATGCGCATCTGGATCTGTTTGTCGAAAAGGGTGAGCAGGGGCAGCGGGTCGGCCATGCCGCCGTAGACACCGGACAGCGAGATGGTGCCGCCGCGGCGCACCAGCTCGATCGCGGTCTTCAGCGCGGCGAGACGGTCGACGCTGAAGCGTTCGGCGAGCGGGCCGCTCAGTTTGCGGGGCAGGATCGCCGCGGCGTTCTGCACCATGCGGGCGGCCGCGCTGCCGTGGGCCTCACTGCCGACCTCGTCGATCACGGCGTCCGGGCCACGGCCGTCGGTCTCGTCGCGGATCGCCTCGATCAGTTCCTTCTCGTCGTCGAAGGACCTGAGGTCGTACGTCTCCACACCTCGCGCGCGGGCCCGGCGCAGCCGCTCCGGGACCAGGTCCACGCCGAACACCCGCCCGGCGCCCTGGAGCTGGGCGACGCGGCAGGCCATGTCGCCGACGGGCCCGAGGCCGAGCACGGCGACGCTGCCCCCCTGCGGGACGTCGGCGTAGGCGACCGCCTGCCAGGCGGTGGGCAGGACGTCGGAGAGGTAGACGAAGCGGTCGTCGGGCGGGCCTTCCGGGACCTTGATCGGGCCGAACTGCGCCTGCGGGACCCGCAGGTACTCGGCCTGGGCCCCCGGCACCGAGCCGTACAGGCGGGTGTAGCCGAACAGGGCGGCACCCATGCCCTCGCCGCTGACCTGGGTGGTCTCGCACTGGGTGGGCAGGCCGGTGAGGCACATCCAGCAGTTGCCGCAGGCGATCTGGAACGGCACCACGACCCGGTCCCCGGCCTGGAGGTCGGGTACACCGGCGCCGACCTCCTCGACGATGCCCATGGGTTCATGGCCGAGGATGTCCCCCGGTGTCATGAACGGCGTGAGCACTTCGTACAGATGCAGGTCGGAGCCGCACAACCCGGTGGAGGTGATGCGGATGACCGCGTCCGTCGGCTCCTGGATCGTCGGATCGGGCACGTTCTCCACCCGCACGTCACGCTTGCCCTGCCAAGTCACTGCCCTCATCGCCTCGCGCTCCCTCCGTCGGCGTGCGCGTCGGTCGTTTCGGCGGGTCCCCGAGTACCCGGGTGCCCCGCACTGAACCTTGAGCCGATCGACGGACGCGACGAGGACACCGTCCCGCCAGAAACGATCGACCGTGGCCATCGATGCTCAGATAAGCGCACAATCAGGACAAACGGATGGCATGGGGCGCGGTGACGACGGTGGGCATGGGACGAGAGGCGCGCGGACGGCGGGCGGCGACGACAGCGGCGCTGCTGGCCGCGACGGTGACGGCGGCCCTGGCGGCGGGCTGCACGAGCGGGGGCGGTCCGCCGGACGACGGGCGGGGACCGGCCAGTGCGTCGGAGCGCGGCGCCTCACCCACGGCGGCCGACGGCTCCGTCCTCGCCGTCAAGATCGACAACGCCGACGCGGCCCGGCCGCCCACGGGTGTCGATGCCGCGGACGTGGTGTACGTGGAGCAGGTCGAGGGCGGGCTGAGCCGCCTGATGGCGGTGTACGCGACGAAGCTGCCGGAGGCGGTCGGCCCGGTGCGCAGCGCCCGTGAGTCGGATCTGGAGCTGCTGCGCCAGTTCGACCGGCCCACACTCGCCTTCTCCGGCGCGCAGACGAAGCTCCTGCCCCTGATCGACAAGGCGCCGCTGCGGGCGGCGACGCCGGGCAGTGCCTCCGACGCCTTCTTCCGCGACCCCGGCAGGTCGGCCCCGCACAACCTCTATGTGCGGCCCGAGCGGATCATGCCGGAAGCCCCGGGCCGGGCCGCGCTGACCACCGGCTTCCGCTACGGCTCCGCCCCCGCGGGCGGCACCGAGGCGAACTCGCAGACGGTGCGCTATCCGGCGGCCCGCTTCACCTTCACCTGGTCGGACTCCCGGGACCGCTGGCTGGTCGGCATGGACGGCACGCCGGCCACGACGGCGGACGGCGAGCGAATGGCGGCCGCGACGGTCGTCGTGCAGTACGTGAAGGTGCGCGAGTCCGCCTTCCGGGACTTCCTCGGCAACAACACGCCGTACACCGAGACGGTGGGCTCGGGGAAGGCGAAGGTGCTGCGCGACGGGCGGGCCCATGACGTGAACTGGGAGCGCGAGGACGCCACGGACGGCACGGCGTTCACCACCGGCGACGGCACACCCGTGAACTTCGCGAAGGGCCAGGTGTGGGTGGTGTACGCCGAGGCGTCCTGACCGGTCCGCGCGGACCACACCGGTCAGCGGGGCGCCACCAGGGACTCCCCTGGATTGCGCAGGCCTTCGGCCGCGTCCGACACCCGCCGGATGAGGTCGAAGAACACCGTCTGCTCCTCGGCGGTCAGCGGCGCGAGGAAGATCTGGTTCATCCGGGCGGTGCGCACGGTCAGCTTGCGGTGGGTGCGCACACCCTCTTCCGTGAGGCGCAGCAGGAAGCGGCGGCCGTCCTGCGGGTCACGGACCTTGTCGAGCAGTCCGCGCCGGATGAGCCGGCTGATCACCTCGGCGATGGTGGACCGGTCGAGCCCCACCCGCTCCCCCACCGTGCGCTGATCCAGTCCGGGCTCGGCGACGAGCGTGTTGAGGACGGCGTACTGGGGCGAGGTGATCTCCTCGGAGACCATCGTGTTCCACAGCAGGTAGTGCGCCTGCTGGAGCCGCCGGGCGAGATGCCCGGGGTGGGTGGTGAGGTCGGCCGCCGCCATGTGCACCCCTCGGTCGTTTTCGTTGGTGCACTGAACAATACCGGTCCGCTCCCAGGCTGTCTGCCGGCCGCACAAGGGATCAGGGGTGCATACGCCGAGCTCTTGACGCCCTGCTGCGGCGATGGCAGCGTGAGGGGAGCTTCACGGAAATACTCAGTGTGCTGACTAATCAAGGTCGGGGCGCTCGGAAGAGATGGGGCTTCTCGGATGGACAAGGTGGTCGCCACAGCCCTGGAGGCGGTGGCCGATGTGCCCGACGGCGCGTCGCTCGCGGTGGGCGGTTTCGGGCTGAGCGGTGTGCCGAACGTGCTGATCCAGGCGCTGTACGAGCGCGGGGTGGCCGGGGTGTCGGTGGTCTCCAACAACTGCGGGGCGATGGAGTCGGGCCTGGCGGTCCTGCTCGCCGCCGGCCGGATCGCCCGGGTGACGGGCTCCTACATCGGCGCGAACAAGGAGTTCGCCCGGCAGTACCTGGCCGGGGAGCTGGAGGTCGAGCTGATCCCGCAGGGCACACTGGCCGAGCGGCTGCGGGCCGGCGGCGCCGGGATCCCCGCCTTCTACACCCCGGCCGGGGTGGGCACCCAGGTCGCCGAGGGCGGTCTGCCGTGGCGCTACGACGGTGAGGGCGGGGTCGCGCTGGCCTCACCGCCGAAGGAGGTCCGGGAGTTCGACGGCGAGGAGTTCGTGCTGGAGCGGGGCATCCGCACCGACTTCGCCCTGGTCCGGGCGGCGAAGGGCGACCGGCACGGCAACCTGGTCTTCAACAAGTCCTCCCGCAACTTCAACCCGCTGGCGGCGATGGCCGGGCGGGTGACGGTCGCCGAGGTGGAGGAGCTGGTGGAACCCGGCGAGATCGATCCGGACGCGGTGCACCTGCCCGGCATCTTCGTGCAGCGGGTGCTCGCGCTCACCCCCGAGCAGGCGGCGGACAAGAAGATCGAGCAGCGGACGGTGAGGTCCTGATGGCCTGGACGCGTGAACAGATGGCCGCGCGGGCGGCGCGGGAGCTGAGGGACGGCCAGTACGTCAATCTCGGCATCGGTCTGCCCACCCTCATCCCCAACTACCTGCCCGAGGGCGTCGAGGTCGTCCTCGAATCGGAGAACGGCATCCTGGGCACCGGCCCCTACCCCACCGAGGAGACCGTCGACCCGGACCTGATCAACGCCGGCAAGGAGACCGTGACGGTCCTGCCGGGCGCGTCCTTCTTCGACTCGGCGCTGTCCTTCTCCATGATCCGGGGAGGGCACATCGACGTGGCCGTGCTCGGCGCGATGCAGGTGTCCGAGCGGGGCGACCTGGCCAACTGGGCGATCCCCGGCAAACTGATCACCGGCATCGGCGGGGCCATGGACCTGGTGCACGGCGCCCGTACGGTCGTCGTCGTCATGACCCACACCGCCAAGGACGGCTCGCCGAAGATCCTCACCGAGTGCGCCCTGCCGCTGACTGGCAAGGGCTGTGTGAACCGGATCATCACCGACCTCGGCGTCCTCGACATCACCGAGGACGGGCTCGTCCTGGTCGAGACCGCGCCCGGCGTGAGCGCCGAGGAGATCGTCGCCAGGACCGACGCCGAACTGACCGTGCCGGAGGGCCTGAAATGAAGGACGTCTACCTCGTCGACGCGGTCCGCACCCCCATCGGCCGCTACAACGGCGGTCTCGCCTCGGTCCGCCCGGACGACCTCGGGGCGCACGCCATCCGTGAACTCCTCGCCCGCACCCCGGACCTGGACCCGGCACGCGTCGAGGACGTGTACTTCGGCAACGCCAACGGCGCCGGAGAGGAGAACCGCAACGTCGGCCGCATGGCGGCACTGCTGGCAGGGCTGCCCACCTCGGTGCCGGGCGTGACCGTCAACCGGCTGTGCGCGTCCGGTCTGGAGGCCGTGATCCAGTCGGCCCGTGCCATCGCCGTCGGGGACGCCTCTATCGCCGTCGCCGGTGGTGTGGAGTCGATGACCCGGGCGCCCTATGTACTGCCCAAGTCCGACAAGCCCTTCCCGGCCGGACACACCGAGCTGTACTCCACGACCCTGGGCTGGCGCATGGTCAACCCGCGCATGGAGCCGCAGTGGACGATCCCGCTGGGCGAGTCGGCCGAACTCATCGCCGACAAGCACAAGATCAGCCGTGAGCAGCAGGACGAGTTCGCGCTCGGCAGCCATGAGAAGGCCACGCGGGCACGGGAACAGGGCCTGTTCGACGCGGAGTCGGCGCCTGTGGCGGTCCCGCAGCGCAAGGGCGATCCGGTGCTCTTCGCCGCCGACGAGTGTGTCCGTCCGGATGCCTCCCTGGCGACGATGGCCAAGCTGAAGCCGTCGTTCCGTAAGGAGGGGGGCACGGTGACGGCGGGCAACGCGTCACCGCTCAACGACGGGGCGGCGGCGCTGCTGCTCGTCGACGCCGAGGGGCTGAAGGCCACCGGGCGTGAGCCGCTCGCCCGGATCTCCGCGACCGGGGTCAACGCGGTGGACCCGGACTACTTCGGGCTGGCGCCCGTCGAGGCGGTCAACCGTGCGTTGGCCAAGGCGGGCAAGGGCTTCGACGATCTGTCGGTGCTGGAGCTGAACGAGGCGTTCGCGGCGCAGGTGCTGGGGTGTGTGGCCGAGTGGCCCGACTTCGACCCGGCGATCCTCAACCCACAGGGCGGGGCGATCGCCCTCGGGCATCCGCTCGGGGCGTCCGGGGCCCGGCTCGCCGGGACGGTTGCGCATCAGCTTGCCCGGCGTGGCGGTGGCGTCGGTGTCGCCACGCTATGTATCGGCGTGGGCCAAGGCCTTGCCCTAGTCCTGGAGCGCTAGCGCCGTTCGCGACTGCGGGCCGCACCGTGGCTGGTCGCGCCCGCGCGGCGGAGCCGCATATCGATACAGCCCCGCGCCCCTGACGGGGCACGACCCTCAAGAACCTCAGGGACCCCCATGACTCTCACTCAGCACGACATCGACCAGGAGATCGCGGCCGAGCACGCCGCGTACGAGAAGCGCCTCGCCGGCGGCGGGCCCGTCGAGAACCAGCCGCGCCGCGATTACGCGCCGTACCGTTCCTCGGTGCTCCGGCACCCCAAGCAGCCGCCGGTCACCATCGACGTCAGCAAGGACCCGGAGCTGGTGGAGCTGTCCTCCCCGGCCTTCGGGGAGCGGGACATCACCGAGATCGACAACGACCTCACCCGGCAGCACGACGGCGAGCCGATCGGCGAGCGCATCACCGTCTCCGGCCGGCTGCTGGACCGCGACGGCCGCCCGGTGCGCGGCCAGCTCGTGGAGATCTGGCAGGCCAACTCGGCGGGCCGCTACGCCCATCAGCGCGAGCAGCACGACGCCCCGCTGGACCCGAACTTCACCGGCGTGGGCCGCACGCTCACCGACGCCGAGGGCCACTACCGCTTCACCACCGTCCAGCCGGGCCCGTACCCGTGGCGCCAGCACGTCAACGCCTGGCGGCCGGCCCATATCCACTTCTCGCTCTTCGGCTCGGCGTTCACCCAGCGGCTCGTGACGCAGATGTACTTCCCGAGCGACCCGCTGTTCCCCTACGACCCGATCATCCAGTCGGTGACGGACGACGCGGCCCGGCAGCGGCTGGTCGCCACCTACGACCACAGCCTGTCGGTGCCGGAGTTCTCGATGGGCTACCACTGGGACATCGTGCTCGACGGGCCGCAGGCCACCTGGATCGAAGAAGGACGCTGACCTGCCATGACGAAGATCGACACCAGCAGGCCCGAGAGCGTGCTGCCCACCCCCTCGCACACCGTCGGCCCGTTCTACGGCCACGCCCTGCCGTTCCGCGGCGGTGAGGACATCGCGCCCGCCGGGCATCCGGACACCGTCACCGTGCACGGCTACGTCACCGACGGCGAGGGCAAGCCACTGCCCGACGCCCTGATCGAACTGTGGGGCCCGGACCCGGAGGGCAACCTGGCGACGGCCGACGGTTCGATGCGCCGCGACCCGGCTTCGGGCGGCTTCCTGGGGCGCAACGGCGTGGAGTTCACGGGCTGGGGACGCATCCAGACCGACGCGAACGGCCACTGGTACGCGCGCACGCTGCGGCCCGGCGCACGCGGGCGGAACGCCCCGTACCTCAGCGTGTGCGTCTTCGCGCGCGGGCTCCTCCTGCATCTGTACACCCGGATCTACCTGCCCGGCGATGCGGCGGCGCTCGCCGCCGACCCGCTGCTGTCCCGGCTGGAGGACGGGCGCCGCGACACGCTGATCGCCGTGGAGGAGGCGCGCGGCACGTACCGTTTCGACATCCGCCTTCAGGGCGAAGGCGAGACGGTCTTCCTGGAGTTCCAGTGACAGCTGCGCACGGCGACACCGGCCTGCTCGCCCCCGGGTGGGCCGACTCGGCGGCCGCGTCCGCCACGAGCGACCACGCGTATCTGCGAGCGCTGCTCGACGCGGAGGCCGCGCTGACCCGGGCCCAGGCCGCGCTGGGGCTCGCCCCCGCCGAGGCCGCGACGGCGGTGACCGAGGCGGCCGCGGGCGCCTTCGACGTACGGTCCCTCGCCGAGCGGGCCCGCGCGGGCGGCAACCCGGTCATCCCGCTGGTCGCGGAGCTGACGAAGGCCGTCGGCGACGAGTACGGCCCCTACGTCCACCGGGGGGCGACCAGCCAGGACATCATGGACACGGCGTCGATGCTGGTCGCCGCGCGGACCCTGGACCTGGTGCTCGCCGACCTCGGACGCACCGAGCAGGCCCTCGCCCGGCTGGCCGCCGAGCACCGGGACAGCGCGATGCCGGGGCGAACGCTCACCCAGCACGCCGTACCGACGACGTTCGGGCTGAAGGCGGCCGGATGGCGGGCGCTGGTCCTCGACGCGCGGGACCGCACGAAGGCCGTACGGGACACGCTGCCCGCCCAACTCGGCGGCGCTGCGGGCACGTTGGCTGCGTTCGGGGCCTACGGCGCGAGCGATCCGACCGGGCTGCCGGCGGCGTACGCCCGTGAACTCGGCCTCAGGGCACCCGATCTGCCCTGGCACACCCTGCGGACACCCGTCGCCGACCTCGCCGGATGCCTCGCCTTCACGGCGGGCGCGCTCGGCAAGCTCGCCGTGGACGTCCTCACTTTGTCACGCACCGAGATCGCCGAGGTCGCGGAGGGCAGCGGCGGGGGCTCGTCCGCCATGCCGCACAAGTCCAACCCCGTACGGTCCACCCTCATCGCCTCCGCCGCACGGCGGGCGCCGCAGCTCGCGGCCACGCTCTACGGCTCGCTGGCGGCGGAGGACGAGCGGCCGGCCGGGTCCTGGCACGCCGAGTGGGAGCCGCTGCGGGACCTGCTGCGGCTGGCCGGCGGGGCCGCCCGGGACGCGGTCGAACTGGCCGACGGGCTGCGGGTCAGGCCCGAGGCCATGCGCGAACACCTGGACCTGACCGGCGGGTTGATCGTCTCCGAGCGGCTCTCCGCCGAACTGGCCCCGGTGCTGGGCCGCGCCCGCGCCAAGGAACTCCTCACCCGGCTGGCCGCCGGGGGACGCCCGCTCGCCGAGGCACCGGAGCTTGCGGACGTCGACCTCGACCCCACCCACTACACCGGCTCCGCCGGAGCCCTCACCGACCGTGCTCTGGAGCGACGTTGACACTCCTGAACCACCGCACCGAAGGCCCCGCCTCCGCTCCCCCGCTGCTGCTCGGCCCCTCCCTGGGCACGTCGTACGCCCTGTGGGACAAGGTGGCGCCCGAGCTGTCGATCACCCACCGGGTGGTCCGCTGGGATCTGCCGGGGCACGGCGGTTCGGCGGCCGGGCTCATCGAGGCCGGCGCGACGGTCGGTGACCTCGCCGGCCTGGTGCTGGCACTCGCCGACTCGCTCGGCGTCGAACGGTTCGCGTACGCGGGTGTGTCGCTGGGCGGGGCCGTGGGCCTGCATCTCGCGGTGCACCATCCGGAGCGGCTGTCGTCGCTCGCCGTGATCTGCTCGTCGGCGCACTTCAACGGCCCCGGGCCGTGGGAGGAACGGGCCGCGCTGGTGCGGCGGGAGGGGCTGGCCGGGCTCGCGGAGGGCGCGGACGCGCGCTGGTTCACCTCTGGGTTCACCGTGCCCGAGCTGGTGCGGGACCATCGGGAAGCCGACCCGGGCGCGTACGCCGCTTGCTGTGACGCGCTCGCCGCGTTCGATCTGCGGGACCGGCTGCCCGAGATCGCCGTGCCGACGCTGCTGATCGCCGGCCGTGAGGATCCGGCGACGCCGCCCGCGCATCTGCGGGAGATCGCCGACGCGGTGCCGGACTCGACGCTCGTCGAACTCCCGGGCGCCTCGCACCTGGCGCCCGCGCAGTGCCCGGAAGCGGTGCTGACCGCGCTGCGGGCCCACTTCGGCGGGTCCGCCGGACGCGGGATGGAGGTGCGGCGCGAGGTGCTCGGCGACGCGCACGTCGACCGGGCGCAGGCCCGGCAGACACCCTTCACCGCACGCTTCCAGGACTTCATCTCGCGCTACGCCTGGGGCGAGATCTGGACCGATCCGACGCTGTCGCGCCGCGAGCGCAGCATGATCACCCTGACCGCGCTGGTCGCGCACGGCCACTACGACGAACTGGCCATGCACGTCCGGGCGGCCCGCCGCAACGGGCTCACGCCGGAGGAGATCGGCGCGGTGCTGCTGCAGACGGCCGTGTACTGCGGGGTGCCGGCGGCGAACTCGGCGTTCGCGACGGCCCAGCGGGTGCTCGCGGAGGAGGACGGCACGGCAGGGTGACCCTGCCGGTCGTGGTCTGGGCTACGCCGGTCCGACGCCGGCCTCGAGCACGGCCCGCGCCCGCTCCGCCAGTCCGTCGGCGCCGCACGAGACCGCCAGGTCCAGGCCGCGTTCGAGGTCGCTGACCGAGCGGGCCAGGATGCCGTACTCGATGCGGGCCGCCGCGTGCTCGTACTGGCAGGGCGACGCCTCCAGGTAGGTGACGGCCTGGGCGGCGAGCCGGACCGCGCGCTGCCCGGTCTCCAGGGCGGCGGCGCAGCGCAGGGCCTCGCCTATGGCGGTGTCCGTGCCGAAGCGCTCGGCCTGCCGGCGGACGTCGACGGCGAGCCGGGCGGCACGGGCCGGGTCCTCGGTGCTGAGGGCCCTGGCGAGGTCGGCCGCCCAGGGGACGAGCACGGGGTTGTGGTGGCCGCGTGCCGCCGCGGCCTTCTCGGCGGCCTCCAGTTCGTTGATGCCGTCCTTGGTGCGGCCGACGGCCAGCAGCAGCCGGCCGCGCACCGAGCGCGGGTCCGGCAGGACGATGGTGGAGGGATAGGGCGGGGCGAAGCCATAGCGTTCGGCGACCTCCCAGGCCTCCTGGACATGGCCGCGGGCGAGCAGCGTGTCGACGAGGTTGCAGGTCGCGGACCAGTACAGCGGCAGGCCGCGGCCGACGCGTTCGGCGAGGCGCAGCGACTCGCGCAGAGACGACTCCGCCTCCTTCAGCCGGCCCCGCCTGCGGTGGCCGAGCCCCACGTAGGCGTGGGCCAGGGCGAGGTGGCCGCCGCTCCAGCCGGCCGTCTCGTAGGCGCGCAGGGCCTCGTTGTAGAGGGTCTCGGCGCGGTCGAGGCGGTCGGTGAAGGCGTACGCGTTGGCCAGCATCAGCAGCAGTTCGATGCCCCACTCGGTGTCGGTCCAGCCGAGCCCGGGGGCCAGGCGGCCGTTGACGAGGGCGCGGTCGCACAGTTCGGCGATTTCCTCCGCGTTCTCGCCGTGCATGAGGGCGTCGAAGCCGCGCAGCATGAGCAGGGCGCGTTCGGAGTTGTCGCGGCCGGTGCAGGGTCCGGCGAGGTCGGCGAGCCGCCGGGAGCGGTCGGGTGAGGTGGCCTCGCCGGCGTGTATGCCCTCCCACATGAAGCGCACGGCCTGGAGCCGCATCCGGGCGGGCCCGGGCCGGAGCCGGGCGGCCTCCGCCTCGACCGTGCGGACCGCCTCCTCCAGCTGGTCGTTGTGGAGCAGCGCCTGGGAGAGCCGGAAGACGGCGTCCACCCGCTTGTCCCCGACGAGGCCGGGCATGCCGAGCGCTGTCCGCAGATGGCCGATGGTGCGGGCGGGCGCGGTCAGGAAGGTGGCCTCGGCCAGCTCGTACAGCACATGCGGGTGCGACTCGGGCCGGGGCGGTTCCTTCAGGGCGCGCTCCAGGCAGCGGCGGGCGGCGTCGGGGGCGCCGACGGCGAGGTGCTCGCGGGCGGCCTCGCGCAGCTGCCCGACGAGTTCCTCGTCGTCGTCCGGGTGGACTTCGAGGAGGTGGCGGGCGGCCGCGGCGGCGCCGCGTCCCTCGTCGGTGACGATCCGGGCGGCGATGCCGTGCATGGCGGTGCACAGGGCGTCGGGTATGGAGTTGTAGACGGCGGTGGCGATCAGCGGGTGGACGAACTCCAGGTCGCCGTCCGCGCCGCGGCCGGTCGCGGGGTCGGGTGTAGTGAGGATGCGGGCGGTGCGCAGCAGTTCGGCGCAGCGGCGGGCGGCGTCGGGCCCCAGGGTGGCGAGTTTGGCGACCAGGCCGGTGGTGATGCCGGTGCCGAGGATGGCGGCTGCCCACGCGAACCGCGTGGCGTCGATGCCGAGTTCCTCCAGGCGGGCGACGAGGCCGCCGCCCCGGGCCGAGCGGTTCAGTTCGCGCAGCTCCCCGGCCCGCGACTCGACCGGTTCGACCTCGCTGTCCTGGACCTTGGCGAGGAGTTCGACGGTCTCGTAGGGGTTGCCCGCGGTGACGGCCCAGACCTCGCGGCAGAACGCGGCGTCGGCGTGCGGGCCGAGGGTGGCGCGGGTGAGTCCGGCCGTCGCGTCCGGGGTGAGGGCGCTCAGCGTCGTGACGGGGCCGTCCGCGGCGGCGGCGACGGTGTCGAGGTGGCGGGCGCTGGTGCCTGAGACCTCGCCGGGGCGGCGGGTGACCACGACCAGCACGGACATCTCGTCGAGGCGCTCGGCGAGCCCGGCCAGCCAGTGCAGGGTCTCCTGGTCGGCCCAGTGGGCGTCGTCGATCAGCAGCACCAGCGGCCAGTCCCGGCGGGCGAGCCGGCGTACGGCGGCGACCAGTCCGTCGCACACGCCCTGCGGGTCGGCCTGCCGGTCGCCGGGTTCCGCTATGCCGAGGGCGGGGCCGGCGATGTCGTACCAGTCGCCGAGGTACTCGCGGGCCTCCTCCGGCAGCATCGACACCAGTGCCGGCTGCAGCAACTGCCGTACCACGTTGAAGGGGACCGACCTGAGGGTCTCGCCGCCGCGTGCCGACCAGACCGTGCAGCCGCGGGCCTCGGCGATGCGGCGGGTTTCGGCCAGCAGCGTGGTCTTGCCGAGTCCGGCCTCGCCGCGGAAGACCAGCAGTCCGCCGGACGAGGAGCGGCCCCCGCACAGGCCGTCGACCGCCCGCGCGACGGCGGCGACTTCCTCGTCGCGCTCCCAAAGGGAAGCCGAGGCGCCGGCCGTGGGCCGTACCTCCGTCATCCCGCTACCTCCCCAAGTCGCCCGAACGACGTACAGACGTCGAGCGTAGCCGTCCGCTTGCCTGAGCGGAGGGCGGTCCGGGCACCTGTTGCCGTGACGGGTGACACCGACGGCGATCGGACGGCACAACCGGCCCGTCACCAGCCGCCTTCGGGTCAACAAGGCACAACGGTACGGGAGGTGACGTTCATTCACCAGGGACGGGACACACGGCGCGGCCGGCGGGCGCTGGTCGCGGGGTCGGTGGGCAATCTCATCGAGTGGTACGAGTTCGGCGTCTACGGCTACTTCGCGACGATCATCGCGGCGCGGTTCTTCACACCGGAGGGCGGCAGCGAGATCGAGGCTCTGGTGAAGACGTACGCGTCGTTCGCGCTCGCGTTCTTCTTCCGACCGGTCGGGGCGGCACTTTTCGGCCGTCTCGGGGACCGCGTCGGCCGTCGGCCGGTGCTGGTCCTGGTGATCACGCTGATGACGGTGGCGACGACACTCATCGGCGTACTGCCGACGTACGCCCAGGCGGGCGCGCCGGCGCCCTGGCTGCTCACCTTCCTGCGGGTGCTCCAAGGCCTGTCGGCCGGCGGGGAGTTCGGAGGCGCGGTGTCGGTGATGACGGAGTTCGCTCCGCCGGGCCGGCGGGGGCTGTACGGGTCGTGGCAGTCGTTCACGGTGGCACTGGGGCTGCTGGGCGGTGCGGGCGCGGCGGCGCTGCTCGCCACCGTGCTGACCGAGGAGCAGCTCGGCGCGTGGGGCTGGCGGCTGCCGTTCCTGCTGACCCTGCCGCTGGGGCTCGGGGCGTTGTGGCTGAGGCTGCGGCTGGACGAGACACCGGAGTTCGTGGCGGAGCGGTCGCGGGAGTCGCCCCCGCCGCGCGAGGTCGCGAGGGCCATCGCGCTGGGCGCGGGGCGGATCATGGGCTGGGCCGCGGCCGGATACACCTTCCTCGTGGTGCTGCCGTCGTATCTGCAGAGTTCGCTGGGTGCGACCTTCCAGCAGGCGCTGGTCGCCACCGTGCTGGCCAATCTGGGCTTCGCGGTGACGATCGTGCCGGCGGGGCTGATCAGTGACCTGCTCGGACGGAGGGCCGTGATGCTGACGGGCGCGGTGCTGGTCGTGGTCCTCTCGGCGCCGCTGCTCAACCTTCTGCAGGAGCCCGGCGTTTCGAACACCGTGAAGGGTGTGGCGGTGTGCGGCGCGGGTGCCGTGGTGGGGCTGATGGCGGGGCCGGGCCCGGCGATGCTGTCGGAGATGTTCCCGGCACGGGTGCGCTACACGGGCCTGGGACTCGCCTACGCGCTGTCCAATGCGGTGTTCTCGGGGTGCGCCGGGCTCATCATCACGGAGACCATCGAGCGGACGGGGAGCGTGGACATCCCCGCGTACTACGCGGCGGCGGCGTGCGCGGTGAGCGTTCCGGCCCTGCTCACGCTGCCCTCGCGGAGGGTGCGCGGGGCGGAAGCGGCGGCGGAGAGGACGGGTTGAGGCGATGCGGGTGATCGGTCTCATGTCCGGCACGTCGTACGACGCGATCGACGCGGCGGCGGCCGAGCTGGACCTCGTCGGCGACAGCCTGGTGCTGAAGCCGCTCGGCATGGTGAGCGAGGCGTACGACGGCGAACTGCGCGAGACCCTGTCGGCCGCCCTGCCGCCGGGGACCACCACACTGGGCGAGGTGTGCCGGCTGGACACCCGGATCGGGCAGGCCTTCGCGGCTGCCGCGCTCCGGGCCGACCGCGAACTGTGCGAGGGGCGGGCCGAGTCGGTGGCCTCGCACGGGCAGACCGTGTACCACTGGGTCGCCGAGGGAGAGGTCCACGGCACGCTCCAGCTGGGGCAGCCGGCCTGGATCGCCGAGGCGACCGGGCTGCCGGTCGTCGCCGACTTCCGGCCGCGTGACATCGCCGCCGGCGGGCAGGGCGCACCGCTGGTCGGCCTGGTCGACCGGCTGTGGCTGCGCGGCCGTCCGGGCCGGTGCGTCGCCCTCAACGTCGGCGGTATCGCCAACCTCACCGCACCCGACGGGACCGCCTTCGACACCGGGCCGGGCTGCGCGCTGATCGACGCGGCGGCGCGGGGGTTCAGCGGCGGGGCCCTCTCCTACGACACGGACGGGGCCCTGGCCGCCCGGGGCCGGGTGCACGGGCCGCTGCTGGACCGGCTGCTCCAGGAGCCGTACTACGCGCTGCCGGCGCCCAAGACGACGGGCAAGGAGCTGTTCCATCTCGGTCATCTGCGGGACGCGCTGGCCGGGTTCGGGACGCTGCCCGCCGAGGACGTCGTCGCCACGCTGACGATGCTCACGGCCCGGACCGTGGCGGACGCGGTGCGGGCGGTGGGCGCGACGGAGGTGATCGCCTCCGGCGGCGGGACGCGCAACCCGGTGCTGATGGGGATGCTCGGGGAGCTGCTGCCCGGGGTGGCGGTGCGGGCGTCGGACGAACTGGGGCTGCCGGCCGGGGCGAAGGAGGCCTACGCCTTCGCCGTCCTGGGGTTCCTGACCCTGCACGGCCTGCCCGGCAGCTCACCCGCGAGCACCGGTGCCCGGCATCCGAGCGTGCTGGGATCGGTGACCCCGGGCCGGGACGGGCTGCGACTGCCACCGCCCGCCCACAGGTTGCCGACCCGATTGATCCTGGAATGACCGGTCCTGGTCGACTCCTCTCATGCCTCTTTCACCGACGCCTCATACGGTGGGGGCATGACGCAGGAGACTCCTTCCGGGTGGTACCCGGACCCCGGACAGAAGAGTGACGGGCCCGCCACCGAGCGCTGGTGGGACGGCAAGGCCTGGACGGCCAGCATCCGCCCGGCCCAGCCGCCGACGCATCCGGCGGCCGAGGAGGGTTCGGCTTCTGCGGGAGACCCGGGCGAGGATGCCGGTTCGGCCGCTACCGCAGGCTCGGGCTCTGCGATAAATCCGGCCTCTGCGACAGACTCGGGCGCCGCCGACGCTCCCGCTCCTGCGGCAAACGCGGGCGCTGCGGGTGATGCAGCCCCCTCGGGGGATCCGACTGGGGCCGTACATCCAGAGGCTGCCGGGCATGGCGGAGCCGCCGGGCACCCGGAAACCCCCGGATACCCCAGCACCGCCGGACCATCGAGCGCCCCCGGGCACCCGGGCACCGCCGGCCACCCGAGCGCCCCCGGACACCCAGGCGCCCCCGCATACCCAGGCAGCCCCGGATATCCAGGCACTCCCGGACAATTTCCAGGGCCTGCCCCATACCCGAACGCCCCCGGGTACCCGGGCGCCGGCGCCTACCCCTCCTACCCCGCCGCACCCCCCACCGCCAAGGGAAGCCGGCTGCGGGTCGGGATTGCCGTCGGGGCGGCCGTCGTTGTGCTCGCGAGCATCGGTGCCGGGGTGTACGCGCTGACCGACAACGGCGGCTCGGGTGGCGGTTCGGCCACCTCGCAGGGGCCGGGCGGACCGGGCGCACCCGGCGGCCAGGGCGGGCCGTTCGGCGGGCCGGGGGGCTCGGGTGGATCCGGAGGCAATGGCGGCTCCGGAGGATCCGGTGGCTCCGGCGGGCAGAGCCCGTCTCCCGAGCGGTCCGAGCCGCCGAAGATCAGGAGCGGGTCGGTGACCGACGCGGTCAGCGGGATCAGCATGCCGATCCCGGAGGGCTGGTACGGCCAGGAGATCACGGTCGGCGCGCAGGTCACCTCCGACGACTCCTACAAGTGCCCCGGCGACACCTCCTCGACCTGCACGAAGGGCGGAGCCTACTCCGCACCGGCCCTGGCCCTCGGCACCAAGGGCAGCACCGCCGAGGAGATCGCCAAGGCGGACATCGCGGCCAACGCCGAGGAGTCCTACGGCGGCAAGTCCTACGGCGGGATCACCTCGCACGACGTACTGGCCGCCAAGGCGGTGACCGTGGCCGGGCAGAAGGGCTACCTGGTCCGCTGGAAGGCCGTCACCACCAAGGGCGCCGACGGCATCGTGGAGTCGCT
This sequence comes from Streptomyces sp. NPDC055506, assembly GCF_053643595.1. NCBI lineage: Bacteria > Bacillati > Actinomycetota > Actinomycetes > Kitasatosporales > Streptomycetaceae > Streptomyces > Streptomyces sp. NPDC055506. The sequence goes on from NZ_JBSHKH010000123.1 coordinate 16,851, forward strand.
CGCGTTCCCCTCCCCCGCGAACGCGAAGCAGATGGTCGTCGTCCGGTTCGGCGTGGACGCCGACCAGAAGGAGTCCGTCCTCGACGACATCACCAAGGGCATCAAGGTGTCGACGGGCAGCGGCAACGGCCAGGACGTCTGACAAAAGCACAAGAACCGGCCGGCCGGGTGGGGCGCCCCCGCCGCTCACAGGGGCACCCCACCCGGCCGGGGGGTGCGCGCCGCCCCCGTCCCCACGGGTCGGCGCGGTCGGGTCACCGTCCGGTCATCCGACGGACGGCGGCCCGGGTCTCATCTCAGGCCCAGGGCCGGCAGCACGGCGGCCTCCACGAACCGGACCAGATAGTCCGGGTCGGCCCACTCGCCCTCCAGGACGGGCCGCACCCGCAGAACGCCGAACATCTGCGCCGGGACGTACTCCAGCGCCGGATGGTCGGCGGGCACCTCTCCCCTCTCGACCCCGCGCCGGATGATCTCCTTCAGCGCGGCGATCTCCGGTTCGATCAACGCCTCGCGCAACGCGCGCTGCAGCTCCGCGTCCTGGGGGGCCGCGTGGGCGAGCGCCTGGAGGAGCTGGGTGTCCCGGCCTGACAGCTCCCCCGCCGCCCGGGCGGCCTCGCGCAGATCGTCCGCGAGCGAGCCGGTGTCGATGCAGCGCGTCCGCCGGTGGGAGCGCAGCGCCGCCGCGACGAACTGTGGCTTGGTCTTCCACTGACGGTAGAGCGTGGACTTGCTGCAGCGGGTGCTGGCGGCGATCCCCTCCATGGTGACGGAGTCGTAGCCGCACTCGCGGAGCTGTTCCAGCACAGCGTCGAAGAACTCCTGCTCACGCTCCGGCGTGATCTTGGAGCGGCGTGTGGCACCGACCGGCTCGGGTCGGTCGTCCGCAGCCTGCGACGTCATGGCCGTGCTCCTGGCTTCCCTCGGGCGGCCGGAAAATTCCGGCCGGCAGTGTGTTCTACGTCTATCGATACGCCAGTGTACCGGAACGCGAGCGTATCGGTACACTGGCGTATCGGTACGCACTCGTACCGATAACAGCACCACCGTCACCGAAGGGGCCGGGGGATGAATGCCCGCACCGAGCCTGCGCCGGCGGGGTCCGACGCGACAGCGCGACCGCCGCACGTCATAGCCCGACCGCCGCTCGTCCGGGAGCTCCTGCTCGTCGCGGGGCTCTTCCTCGTCTACAAGTTCGGCCGGCAGCTGGCCACGGGCCACACCGGCGAGGCCTTCCACAACGCACGGCGTGTGTGGGACTTCGAGCGAGCGGTTCATCTGCCCGGCGAGGGCGCGGTGCAGTCCCTGCTGCTGCACGGCGACGGTCTGGCGCATGTCGCGAACACCTACTACGCGGCCGTCCACTTCCCGGCCACCGTCGCCTTCCTGGTCTGGCTCTATCTGCGCCGCCCGGCCCACTATGTGTGGGCCCGCCGGGTCCTGGCCGCCGTCACGGCCGCCGCGCTGGCGCTGCACCTGCTGTTCCCGCTCGCCCCGCCCCGGATGCTGGCCGCTACCGGTCTGGTGGACACCGCGCGCGTGTACGGGCCGTCGGTCTACGGCGATCCCACGACCGACTCCCTGTCGAACCAGTTCGCGGCGATGCCGTCGCTGCACTTCGGATGGGCGCTGATGGTGGCGATCGGCCTGATCGTCGCGACCCGCTCGCGATGGCGCCTGCTCTGGCTGCTGCATCCGCTGCTGACGCTGCTGGTGATCGTCGGCACCGCGAACCACTACTGGCTGGACGCGATCGTGGCGACGGCCCTGCTCGGTCTCGCGCTCGCGGTGGTCCAGGCGCCGCACCGTACGGCGACCACGGCGGGCCGCGCGCAGGGCAAGCTCGTTCCGGCCCAGGCGCGATCCGAGGAGCAGGCACTCGCGGGGGCGGGCCGATGAACGCCGTGCTCGTCGCCGTCGCCCTGTCCCTCGTCTCCGCCGTCGCCTACGCGGCAGCGGCCGTCGCCCAGGAGCGGCTGGCCTCCCGCTCCCCCGGCTCGGGCGTGCTGCGGCTGCTCGGCAGCGGCGCCTGGTGGTCGTCGGTCGGACTGAACGCGTCGGCCGCGCTGCTGCACGTCGTGGCCCTGAGGTACGGGCCGTTGACCGTGGTCCAGCCGCTCGGCGCGCTCACCCTGGTCGCGGCGGTGCCCATGGGGGCGCGGCTCGCGGGACGGCGGGTGAGCGCGGTCGAGTGGAAGGGCACCGCGCTGACGCTGCTCGGCCTGGGCGCGATCCTGGTCACGGCGTCCGGCCCGGCGCCCGACGATGTGCTGAGCGTTCCCGAGGCGCTGGCGGTGGCCGGTGCCACCGCCGCCCTCATCGGGGTGCTGTCCCGGCCGGGCGCCCGCCCCGGGCTGCGGCACGCGACCGCGTCCGGCATCGCGTCGGGGGTCGGCTCGGCCCTCACCCAGACCGTGACGGTGGCCGCGACGGACCGGTCGGGTCCGCTGCTGAGCGTCCAGGTGGTCGGGGTGGCACTGCTCGTGGTGGCCTTCGCGGCCGGCGGGCTGCTGCTGTCGCAAGTGGCGTATCGGGGCGGTCTGGGCGCCCCGCTCGCGATGGTGACCCTGGCCAACCCGCTGGCCGCCGCGGTGATCGGGCTGTCACTGCTGGGCGAACGCCTCCAGGGCGGCCCGGCGGGCGTGCTGCTCGCGCTCGCCGGGGCCGGCCTGGCGTCCTGGGGCGTGGTGCTGCTCAGCAGGGCGGCGCCGGCGGACGAGAACCGCCCGGTGGACGACGACCATCCGGTGGCCGCCGTCCTGGCGCTGGAACCCGGCTCGGCCACGGCCGAACCGGCGTTGGTGCCCCGGCCGCACGATCCGGGGCACCTCACTCCGGCTACCCGGTGATGATCGCCGGGTCGCTCACACCCGGCCGGCCGTTCTCGACGTGCCCCGCGAACCGCCGCAGGAACGCCGCGTCGCCGTCGACGGTGACGGTCAGGTCGTACCAGCGGCGGCTGCGGTCGAGGTCGACGGTCCGCCGTACCTTCGCGCCCGGGCGGACGGTGACGGTCGAGGGCCGGCCGCCGTAGCCGTCGGAGAGCTTCAGCCGTGCCGTGCCGGAGCCCTTGTTGGTGAAGGTCAGTTCGACGTCGTCACCGGTGTGGCGTGCGGTGACCTCGCAGCCGGCCGTCTTGTTCGATCCCTTAAAGACCCGCACGAAGCCGTTCGGGCCGTGCACGGTCAGGTCGTACGCGCCCGCCGAGTAGGCCGAGTTCCAGGTGTCCGAGAGCGTCTTGCCGGCCTCGGTGGTGTACATCCAGGGGCCGTCGGTGCGATTGCCGGACGTGATGTGGAAGGCGGCGCCGGCCTTCGGCCCGGAGGCGAAGGCGAGGGTGACCTTCCCGGCGGCGGCGTCGACCGAGGCGTCCACGTGCGGGGCGTACTTCAGCGGCCGGGTGCGGCGCGGGCCACGTTCCTGCCTGGGCATGCGCGGGTCGGCGGGCGGGGTGGGCTTGTAGTCGGGGTGGCGTTCGCGGTCCTGCGGCTCGTACTCGTCGGTGCCGGGCAGCGGAGCCGGCCGGGCGTCCTTGCGGGAGAAATCGAACGCGGACGTCAGGTCACCGCAGATGGCCCGGCGCCACGGCGAGATGTTCGTCTCGCGCACGCCGAAACGGCGCTCCATGAACCGCACGATGGACGTGTGGTCGAGGGTCTCCGAACAGACGTAGCCGCCCTTGCTCCACGGTGAGACGACCAGCATCGGCACCCGGGGGCCGAGCCCGTACGGGCCGGCCGTGTTCTTGCTGTCGCCCGGGAAGAGATCGAGGGAGACGTCGACGGTGGACAGACCGCGGGAGGCGTCCTTCGGCGGCAGCGGCGGCACCACGTGGTCGAAGAAGCCGTCGTTCTCGTCGTACGTGATGAACAGGGCGGTCTTCGACCAGACCTCCGGGTTGGAGGTGAGGGCGTCCAGGACCTGGGCGATGTACCAGGCGCCGTAGTTCGACGGCCAGTTGGAGTGCTCGCTGAAGGCCTCGGGGGCGGCGATCCAGGAGATCTGCGGCAGCTTGCCCGCCTTGACGTCCGCCTTCAGCACGTCGAAGTAGCCGTCGCCGGCCTTGGCGTTCGTGCCGGTGCGGGCCTTGTCGTACCACGGGTCGCCGGGCTGGGCGCCCCGGTACTTGTTGAAGTACAGCAGGGAGTTGTCGCCGTAGTTGCCGCGGTAGGCGTCCTCGATCCAGCCCCAGGAGCCCTTGGCGTCGAGGCCGTCGCCGATGTCCTGGTAGATCTTCCAGGAGATGCCTGCCTGCTCCAGGCGCTCGGGGTAGGTCGTCCAGCCGTAGCCGAGTTCGTCGTTGCCGAGGACCGGGCCGCCGCCGGTGCCGTCGTTGCCCGTGTAGCCGGACCACATGTAGTAGCGGTTCGGGTCGGTGGAGCCGATGAACGAGCAGTGGTAGGCGTCGCAGACGGTGAAGGAGTCGGCGAGGGCGAAGTGGAAGGGGATGTCCTCACGGGTCAGGTACGCCATGGTCGTGGTGCCCTTGGCGGGCACCCACCGGTCGTACTTGCCGCCGCGGTAGGCCTGGTGGCCGTCGGGCCAGGAGTGCGGCAGGCCCTCCAGGAACTGCATGCCGAGGTCGTCGGCGTCCGGGTGGAACGGCAGGATCTCCTTGCCGTCCTTCTCCTGGTGCCAGATCGACTTGCCGTTGTCGAGCGTGACCGGACGCGGGTCACCGAAGCCGCGGACACCTCTCAGGGTCCCGAAGTAGTGGTCGAAGGAACGGTTCTCCTGCATCAGGACGACGATGTGCTCGACGTCCTCGATGGACCCGGTGCGATGGTTCGCCGGAAGCGCGGCGGCGCGCTGGATGCTGGCGGACAGCGCGCTGAAGGCCGTGGTGGCACCCGCGAGTTGAAGAAAGCGGCGCCGGTTTACTTCGGACATGTAGGACAGACCTCTCATCCTGAGGTGCGGGATGGCCGGAACATGACGGAATCTGCGCGGAAGGAGTGTTTCAGGGACACCAAACGCCAAGGAAGGGGCGGGTGACACTCGTGTGAAAGTCGCCGGTACGTGAGGTGTGCCGGCGCGCTTCCAGGGGAGGGTGAGGGGCGTGACAGAGACGCAGACGGTTTCCCCGCCGACGAAACGGCCCGTCCGCCAGCTCCTCGCCGCCTCCGTGGGCAACGCCGTGGAGTGGTACGACTGGTACGCCTACACGTTCCTGGCGACCTATATCGCCGCCCAGGTCTTCCCCGAGAGCGCGGACAGCTCGCTGGTGCCGCTGCTGTCGACGTTCGCGGTCTTCGCGGTGGGCTTCTTCATGCGGCCGGTCGGCGGGCTGCTGATGGGCGCGGTCGCGGACCGGCACGGGCGGCGGGCCGCGCTCACGGTCACCATCCTGCTGATGGGCGGCAGCAGCCTGCTGGTCGGACTCACCCCGACCTACGCCTCGGTGGGCGTGCTGGCACCGGTGGTCCTCGTCCTCGCCCGGCTGCTGCAGGGCCTGTCCGTGGGCGGCGAGTTCGCCGCCTCGACCACCTTCCTGGTGGAGTCGGCGGGCCCCGGCCGGCGGGGACTGTTCTCCAGCTTCCAGTACGTGTCGACGACCATCGGGCAGCTCGTGGCCTCCGGCATCGCCACGCTGCTGGTGGACACGCTGAACGACGGGCAGATGAACGGCTGGGGCTGGCGGGTCCCGTTCGTGCTCGGGGCCGTACTGAGCCTGGTCGGCTTCTGGATCCGGCAGGGCGCGCAGGAGACCCGCAGCACCGAGCAGCAGGAGGCCCCGCGCCCGGGATTGTTCGAGGCGCTGCGCCGGCACCCGCGCGAGTCGCTTCTGATCTGCGGCATCACGGCGGGCGGCACCATCGCCTACTACACCTGGACGTCGTATCTGCCGACGTACGCCGAACTCAACGCGGGCCTCGAGAAGTCGGACGCGCTGCTCGCGGGCACGATCTCACTGGCCTTCTTCGCCCTGCTCCAGCCGCTCGGCGGACTGCTCTCGGACCGCTTCGGCCGCCGCCCCCTGCTGCTCTTCTTCGGCCTGGGCTTCGCGCTGCTCTCGGTGCCGCTGCTGCACAGCCTGCGCGACTCGTTCGCCGTGCTGCTGCTCGTGCAGTGCGCGGGCATGGTGCTGCTGACCGGGTTCACCTCGATCAGCGCGGCCGTGAACGCGGAGATCTTCCCGCCCCGGGTCCGCGCGGCCGGCATCGGCTTCCCCTACTCGCTGACGGTGGCCCTCTTCGGCGGCACGGCTCCGTACGTCGGCACGCTGTTCAAGGAGCTGGGGCATGCGGGGCTGTTCCCCTGGTACGTCGCGGTGCTGTGTCTGGTGTCATCGGTGGTGTACCTGCGGCTGCCGGAGACGGCTCACACACCTCTGAGGCGCTGAGCGAGCGGCCGGGCGGCCGGTCAGGGCCCGCCTCGCGGTCGAGCAGCCTCCGCTCCCTCGTCCACGGGCTCTCTCGCGCGCGCCCCCTGCTGCGCCCCCTCGTGCGGTCCCGCGCCGTCCCGGAACGCGGTCGGCGGTCCGGGCGCCCCGGTCTCTCCCAGCACGTCTCTCTCCTTGACCGCGGCTCTCTCGGGGTCGACCGCGGCTTCGGTCGTCCTGCCCACCTCCGCCAGCGTCATCTGCGCGCGGTCGTCCACCAGTCGGGTCACCAGGTGCTGGGCGGCCCCGAAGGCCGCGGCCCAGCCGAGGACCTGCGCCCTGCTGTCGAGGTCGCTCAGCCCGGGAACGAAGGCGCCCCGGATCAGCAGCAGCCCGAGGAAGGCGGACAGGGCACCGGTGGGGAACTTCAGCACCGCCGACGCCAGGGGCAGCATGTAGGGCGAGTCGGTGCCCCGGATGCGCCGCAGTGAGGCGATGACGGTGAGGGCCGCGCCGGCGAGCCCGGCGATCTCGACGGTGAGGATGTCGCGCGACTCGGCCCGGCCGCTGACGTCGGTGCCCGCCGGGACGTTGTGATGCTCCGCGGTGGGGCAGACGACGGTGATCCCGCTCGCGTTCCCGGGCTCCACCTTGGGCGTGAAGCACAGGCTCAGCGACTGGGGGAAGAACCAGCCGTAGACGGCGAGGCCCGCCACACCGAGCAGGACGACGAACGTCGCGGTCCACAGGATGTTGCGCAGGCTGCGCACCCGGGCCAGCTCGTCGTCCAGGGCGTTGTACGCGGCGTCGAGCGCCCGGACCATGAGGTCACGGTCGCTCGGTGAGATCTCGCCGGAGATGATGGAACGTAGCCGACGGCCCAGACGGACGCGTCGCGGGTCGTCCGCTTCCAGATGATCCTTGACCAGCGCCATGACCTCGCTGGCACGTCCGGCGGCTTCCTCGTCGGAGATGAGTTGCAGGAGCATCACCTCCGCGCTGCGTATGTTCGACCAGACGCCCTCACGCGCGGCCGATCCGGACCAGGCACGCCGCCATCCGAAATCCTCGTCGGCAGCCGCGCCGGCCTTTTTCAGATGGCCCCGCATTCCCTCGACGAGCGTCTTGCGGTCTTCGGAGCACGGCTTGACACGTTCGCGTTCCAGCTGGGCTTCGAGATAGGCGATCCGGGTTTTCGCCCGTGCGCGCCAAGCGGTCCGCGATGGCCGTCCCGGAGCCGTTCCGGTCACTCGTAGACGGCCGGTACGCGCAGCCTGTTCCACGACTTCCGGCCCGGTATGCCGTCAGCGTCCTGGCCCCTGAATCCGAGTCTCCATTGCCAATTCGCGTACGACTTCCGGTCCGCTTCGCTCCAGCGCGAGTCGGGCCCGTCGGCGTACACCCCGCAATCCTCGTCGATGAGGCGGTAGCCCATGGCCTTGATGATCGGGCTGCTCACGGAAGGCTGGAAGAAGTCGGCCCCCGGGAAGGGTTCGAACTCACCCTCCACTTCTGGGGGAGCCACGCGGATCCGCTGTGCGGGGTAAATGATATCCGGATCCGTGATCCACGGATTCCACTCCAGAATCTGCTCCAGCGTCACGCGATGCATCACCGCGATCTTACTGAGCGTGTCGCCACGTTTCACTACGTAGAACTCTGCTGTCTTTTCCATGTGTCCACACTAAGCGAATCACACGACATAGAAAAGTTGAGAATTCCGTTTCAATTTCACTTTTTGATTCGGAAACGGCTTCCGTTGAAACCGTCTCACAGACGGACGACGACCAGGAGCGTGCAGCAGGCCGTCGGTGTAGAGCACCAGGGTGTGTCCGCGGAGGTAGGACAGACCTGCCTGGGGGCGGGGGGACGTGTTCCGGCCGGGCGCCCAGGGGCGGATCGGTGGCCTGGTCCAGCAGTTGGCAGCCGCCGTCCGGGCTGAGCAGGATCGGCGGTGGGTGGCCGGCGTTGCTGTAGATGACCAGCCGGCTGCGCGGCCGGGATGGCGGCGCTCAGGGCGCTGCGCAGCTTGCGCAGCGCACCGCGATGTCCCGGTG
>NZ_JBSHKH010000124.1:0-10382 GCF_053643595.1 Streptomyces sp. NPDC055506
GCCATGGGCTTGCCGCGCAGTTCCCCGCGCCCCTGAGGACATGGCCCTCAGGGGCGTTGACGCGCCCTGCCCCTGGGGGCCGCCCTCAAGGGCGTTCGCCGGCCGGGCAGGGGAGCGTCACGCGTGGTCGGCGGGGCCGTCCTCCAGCTTCTGGCCCCGCAGCAGGAACCACGCCGCCACCGCCGCGGCCAGCAGGACCGCCGCGCCGACGCCCGCAGCGAGGGCCAGGCCGTCGACGAAGGACGTGCGGGCCGCGTCCAGCATCACCGCCGAGCTGTGCGCGGGCATGCTCGCGGCCGCCTCGACGGCCCCGCCGAGCGACTCGTGGGCCGCGGCCGGGGTGCCCGCCGGGCCGGTGAAGTCGCGGTAGACGCCGGTCACGATGGAGCCGAGCACGGCGATGCCGAGGGCCGCGCCGAGTTCGTACGCCGTCTCGGACACGGCCGAGGCGGAGCCCGCCTGCTCCTTGGGCACGCTGGAGAGGATCACGTCGGCGGTCACCGTGAACGAGAAGCCGGCACCGACACCGACGACCAGGAGCGCGGTCCCGAGCAGCGGGTAGCCGGTGGACTGGCCGATCACCGTGAGCGCGGCCAGCGCGAGGCCGATCGCCGCGAGGCCCCCGGAGACAACGGCCCGCACCGAGAACCGGCGGGCCGCGCGCCCCGCGGCCAGACCGGCCACCACCGCGCCGATCGCGGCGGGCAGCTCGGCCAGTCCCGCCTCGAAGGGGCGCCTGCCCTGGACGAGTTGCAGGTACTGGGAGAGGAAGAAGACAAGCCCGGACAGGCCGAGAATGGTCAGCAGGTCAGCCAGCACGGCCCCGCTGAAGCCGCGGTGGCGGAACAGCCGCATGTCCAGCAGCGGGGCGGGGAGCCTGAGCTGACGGCGTACGAAGCCGTACAGGGCGGCCGCGCCCAGCAGACCGGCGGCCAGGGTGGCCCAGGCGAAGCCGTGGGTGGCGGCCTCCTTGATCGCGTACACGACACCGACCATGCCGACCAGCGACAGCACGACGCTGACCAGGTCCCAGGGGCCGGCGTTAGCGGTCCGCGACTCGGGCAGCAGCTTGATGCCGACGAGGACCAGGACCGCCATCACGGGCAGGTTGATCAGGAAGACCGAGCCCCACCAGAAGTGCTCCAGCAGGAAGCCGCCGACGATCGGGCCCACGGCCGTACCGGCGGAGGCGGTGGCGCCCCAGATGCCGACGGCGAGACTGCGTTCGCGCGGGTCGTGGAAGAGGTTGCGGATCAGCGCGAGCGTGGCCGGCATCAGGGTGGCGCCGGCGACGCCCAGCAGGGCGCGCGCGACGATCATCATCTCGGGGGTGGTGGCATAGGCGTTGAACACGGATATCGCGCCGAACGCAGTGGCACCGATCAGCAGGATCCGCTTGCGGCCGATGCGGTCGCCGAGGCTGCCCATGGAGACGAGCAGACCCGCGATGACGAACGAGTAGACGTCGCCGATCCACAGCAGCTGTGTGCCGGAGGGCTTCAGGTCCTCGCTGATGTAGGGGGTCGCGAGACCGAGCACGGTCGCGTCGACGGCCACCAGCAGCACGGCGAGCACGAGGACGCCGAGTGCGAGCCAGCGGCCCGGGCGCTTCACCGCCTCGGTCGCTTCAGCCGCCTGCAAGGTGCTGGTCATGATTCCTCTCTCCGTAGTGCGCCGCCGAGCAGCAGCTCGACGATCATGTGCTGGAAGTCCTTGGGGGCACCCTTGCCGCTGTGCACCATCCAGGCGCCGGAGGCCAGCAGGCCGTAGAGCGCCTCGGTGAGCCAGGCGGGGGTGAGGTCGATACGGAACTCGCCGTCGAGCTGGCCGCGCCGGAACAGTGCGGAGATCCGGTCGTCGATCAGGGCCCAGCCCGCGTTCTGCTCCTCGCCCTCGAACAGCTGGTTCTCGGTGTAGAGGAAGGCGAGCAGTCCGGCGGCGGGCTCGATGGCACCGACCAGCCGGCGTACGGCGTCGCTCGCCGTGCCCTGGTCGAGCCGGGCCGCGTCCAGTGCGGCCTCGCACTCCGCGATGCCGAGCGACTCCAGCGCGCGGACGAGGGCGTCACGCCCGGCGAAGTGGCGGTGCAGCGTGGCCCGGCTGATCCCGGCGGCCTTGGCGACCTCGTCCATGGTCGCGGTGGCTTTGCGGGTCAGCAGGGCCGCGGCGGTGCGCAGCACGTGATCAGGATCGACAGCCATGAGACAAGCATAGCCCAGATGAGACATTGATGTCTCATGCTGGGCATGCCCGTCTCATGGCTGTCGCTTTATCGCTGTCGTCTTACGGAGAGGCGATGCTGTGATGCTCAGTGCCAGGGCAGCTGCCCGCGCCGCTCCCAGTACGTGTGCGGTTCCTCGGCCAGTGCGGCGAGGCGGGTCAGCTGGTCGTCGTCGAGGTCGACGACCGCGGCGTGCAGGTTCGACGCGAGCTGGTTGGTGGTGGCCGCACCGGAAAGGATCACACCGGCCCAGGGCTGCCGCAGGATCACGGCCAGGGCGACGGCGTCGCAGCCCAGTCCGGCCTCCTCGGCGACCTGGCGCAGAACGTCAGGGGCATGCGGCCCGGCGAGCCGGCCGTTGGCCATGCCCTCCTTGACGATCACGGTGAGCCCGGCGTCGTGCGCCTCGGCGAGAGCGGGCGCGGCGGAGGTCTCCAGTGCGTTGTACGTGGACTGGACGGTACGGAAGAGGGGTTCGCCGTCGACCGTCACGGCGAGGGCGGCGCGGATCGCGTCCGCCTGGGCCGGACCGCTGGTGGAGAAGCCGATGGTGAGCCCCTGGGCGGCGGCCTCGGCGAGCTTCGCGTGCAGTTCCTTGTCGGTGAGGGCCGGGCTGTCCGGGGTCACCGAGTGGATCTGGTAGAGGTCCATCCGGTCGCCGAGCAGGGCGTCGCTCTCCGCGCGCTGCCGTTCGTAGGTGGCGAGGGTGTGGTCCTTGACCTCGTGCTTCTCGGCGTCCGTGGACCAGTCGGCGGTGTAGGTGTAGCCCCACTTGCTGCCCACGACGATGTCGTCGAAGGCGGGCCTCGCGTTGAGCCAGTCGGCGAGGAACTCCTCCGAGCGGCCGTAGGAGCGGGCGGCGTCGAAGTAGCGGACGCCTTGGGCGTAGGCGGCGTCGAGGAGTTCGTGTGTGCGGTTGCGGAGCGTCTCGACGCTGCGGTCTTCTCCGAGGTCTTCGTCTCGGCCGAGGTTGATGTAGCCCGGGCGTCCGACGGCGGCGAGGCCGAGGCCGATGTGGCAGGTGGGGGTTGTTGCTGTGGCCAGGCGGGCGAAGGGCATCGCGGGCTCCGTTTGGTCGGCTACGGCTTTCGACCAACGTAACCCCCGCGATGACCTTCGCCTGAGAGCTCGGGGCTTGTTGTGTGTTTGCGAGTGCGGGTTGTGTGTGGCTTGTCGCGCAGTTCCCCGCGCCCCCAAAGGGCGATTCCCTCAGGCCTGCTTCTTGGCCACTGCCCATTCGTGCTGGGACTCCACGTCCGCCTTCACCTCGGCCAGCTGGATCGCGACCGCGCTCGGGGCCGTGCCGCCCCTGCCGTTGCGGGAGGCCAGGGCGCCGGGGACGTTGAGGACGGTGCGGACCTCGGGGGTCAGGTGGGCGGAGATCTTGGCGAACTGGTCGTCCGTCAGGTCGTCGAGCTCCTTGCCCTCCGCCTCGGCGACCTTCACGCACTCGCCGGCGACTTCGTGGGCGACGCGGAACGGGACGCCCTGCTTGACCAGCCACTCGGCGATGTCCGTGGCGAGGGAGAAGCCGGCCGGGGCCAGTTCCTCCATGCGCTCGCGGTGGACCGTGAGGGTGGCCATCATGCCGGTGAAGGCCGGCAGCAGGACCTCCAGCTGGTCGATGGAGTCGAAGACCGGCTCCTTGTCCTCCTGGAGGTCGCGGTTGTACGCGAGAGGGAGGGCCTTGAGCGTGGCCAGCAAGCCCGTCAGGTTGCCGATCAGGCGGCCGGACTTGCCGCGGGCCAGCTCCGCGATGTCCGGGTTCTTCTTCTGCGGCATGATCGACGAGCCCGTCGAGAACGCGTCGTGCAGGGTCACGAAGGAGAACTCCTTCGTGTTCCAGATGATGACCTCCTCGGCGATCCGGGAGAGGTTGACCCCGATCATCGCCGTGATGAAGGCGAACTCGGCGACGAAGTCGCGGGAGGCCGTGCCGTCGATGGAGTTGCCCGCGGAGCCGTGTTCAAAGCCGAGGTCCTTCGCCACCGCCTCCGGGTCAAGGCCCAGGGAGGAGCCCGCGAGGGCGCCCGAGCCGTAGGGCGACACCGCCGTGCGCGCGTCCCACTGGCGCAGCCGCTCCGCGTCCCGGGAGAGGGACTGGACGTGGGCCAGGACGTGGTGCGCGAACAGAACCGGCTGGGCGTGCTGGAGATGCGTGCGGCCGGGCATCGCCACGTCGGGGTGCGCCTCGGCGAGGCCGATCAGGGCGTCCTGGAGTTCCGCGATCAGGCCGCCGACGACCCGGGCGTGGTCGCGCAGGTACATCCGGAAGAGGGTCGCGACCTGGTCGTTGCGGGAGCGGCCCGCGCGCAGCTTGCCGCCGAGGTCGGGGCCGAGCCGCTCGAGCAGGCCGCGCTCCAGCGCGGTGTGCACGTCCTCGTCGGCGATGGTGCCGACGAAGGAGCCGTCGGCGACGTCCGCTTCGAGCCGGTCGAGGCCTTCGAGCATCCTCGTCAGCTCGTCGTCCGTGAGCAGCCCGGCCTTGTGCAGCACGCGCGCGTGCGCACGCGAACCGGCGATGTCGTACGGCGCGAGCCGCCAGTCGAAGTGGACGGACGCGGACAGCTTCGCCAGGGCCTCGGCGGGACCGTCGGCGAAACGGCCGCCCCAGAGCCGGACGTCACCGCTGTTGCTGCTCACTTGCGTTGCTCCTAGAGGGGTGTGGATGTGACGCGGACCTTCAGACGCAGACCTTTATACGCCCAGGCCAGGTCCCGTGAATGCCTATGCCAGGTCGCGCTTCGCCGCGATCTTCGACGACAGGCTGTAGATGTCGATGAAGCCCTTGGCCGCGGACTGGTCGAAGGTGTCGCCCGTGTCGTAGGTCGCGAGGTTGAAGTCGTACAGCGACTGCTGTGAACGCCGGCCGGTGACGACCGCGCGGCCGCCGTGCAGGGTCATCCGGATGTCGCCGGTGACGTGCTGGTTGGCCTCGTCGACGAAGCCGTCCAGGGCGCGCTTGAGCGGGGAGAACCACTGGCCGTCGTAGACCAGCTCGCTCCAGCGCTGCTCGACGCCGCGCTTGTAGCGGGCGAGTTCGCGCTCGACGGTGACGCTCTCCAGCTCCTGGTGGGCGGTGATCAGGGCGATCGCGCCCGGAGCCTCGTAGACCTCGCGCGACTTGATGCCGACGAGCCGGTCCTCGACCATGTCGATCCGGCCGATGCCCTGGGCGCCGGCGCGCTCGTTGAGCTGCTGGATCGCCTGGAGGACGGTGACGGGCCTGCCGTCGATCGCGACCGGGACGCCCGCCTCGAAGGAGATGACCACCTCGTCCGGCTCGCGGGCGAGGGCCGGGTTCTGCGTGTACTCGTAGATGTCCTCGATCGGCGCGTTCCAGATGTCCTCGAGGAAGCCGGTCTCGATGGCGCGGCCGAAGACGTTCTGGTCGATGGAGTACGGCGACTTCTTGGAGGTCGCGATCGGCAGGCCCTTGGCCTCGCAGAAGGCAATGGCCTTGTCGCGGGTCATGGCGTAGTCGCGGACCGGGGCGATGCACTTCAGGTCGGGGGCGAGGGCGACGATGCCGGCCTCGAAGCGGACCTGGTCGTTGCCCTTGCCGGTGCAGCCGTGGGCGACGGTGGTGGCGCCGTGCTTCCGGGCGGCGGCCACGAGGTGCTTGACGATCGTCGGGCGGGACAGGGCGGAGACCAGCGGGTAGCGGTCCATGTAGAGGGCGTTGGCCTTGATCGCCGGGAGGCAGTACTCCTCGGCGAACTCGTCCCTGGCGTCCGCCACCTCGGCCTCGACGGCACCGCAGGCGAGCGCACGCTTGCGGATGACGTCCAGGTCCTCGCCGCCCTGGCCGACGTCCACCGCGACCGCGATGACCTCGGCGCCCGTCTCCTCGGCGATCCAGCCGATGGCGACGGAGGTGTCAAGACCGCCGGAGTAGGCGAGTACGACGCGCTCGGTCACGGGTTCTTCTCCTCCGTACTGCAATCACTGTCCTGCATGAGTATGCAGAGCACTGCATGATTCGTCAATCCAGCGGACACCCAGGCTCGGGGCTAGCAGCGGTTTTCGGTCAGGCCGAGAAGAATTTGAAGATCTCTTGAACGCGGGAAACCGCTTACTCGTACCTCTCGCCGAACGCAGGCGCCGCGTTTCACCACACCGAGGACACCCCCGTCCCCCGACCCCTAGTGAGGCATCCGCATGTCCAGGGCTCTTCCGAAGTACAACAAGCGTCGCGTCGCGTTCATCGGCGGCGCCGCCGCGGTGGCACTGTCCGGCACGGTGATCGCCGGCTTCGCCCTCGCCGGGGAGGAGTCGTCCGCGAGCGGTGGGACGAACGCCCGGACGCTGGCGGGCCCCGGCACCATCTCGTGCCCGGACGTCACCGGGCAGCTGCCCGCGGTGCCCGCTTCGGCGCAGGCGGAGGTCGACAGCAACCTCGCCCAGCTGAACACCCAGATCCAGGAGGCGAACAAGCGCCTCGTCGACACGGTCGGCCAGGGCGGACCCAACTTCGTCCAGAACGCCATCCTCGGCCCGCTCGAGGACAAGCGCGTCGCCGCCCTCAACCGCATCGAGACCGCCATCGGCCGCGCCGCCGAGAAGCCCGAGGGCCTCGAGGCCTTCGCGGCCTGCCAGCTCAACCAGTGAGGTGACAGGCGCCGTGGCCGCCCCGAGTGAGCGCCGGCCGGGGCGGCCACGGGCCCCCTCGCCCGTAATTCCTTAGACAGTCAAAAGACCTGCGCCCATAATCGTTTGACATGGGAAAGACTCATGAGCGCATAGAAGGCCGGCTCCGCTCGTTCATCGAGGCGCAGCCGGTCTTCTTCACCGCCACCGCTCCCCTGTCCGCCGACGGCACGGTCAACCTCTCACCCAAGGGCCTCACGGGCTCCTTCGCGGTGCTCGACGAGCACACCGTCGCCTATCTCGACTTCGCCGGCTCCAACGCCGAGACCATCGCCCATCTGCGGGAGAACAGGCGGATCACCCTGATGTGGTGCGCCTTCCAGGGGCCGCCGAACATCGTCCGTGTGCACGGGCGGGGCGAGCCGGTCTTCCGCGACGACCCGCGCTTCCGGGAACTCCTCGCCCGCTTCCCGGACATCGATCCGGCCCGGCACGGTCTGCGCGCGATCATCGTCGTGACGGCCGAACTCGTCCGCGACACCTGCGGCTACGCGGTGCCCTTCATGGAGTACGAGGCGGAGCGCGATCTGCACGGCAAGCGCTTCGCGCGCGAGGACGACGCCTCGCTCGACGCCTACTTCACCAAGAAGGAGCACATCGCGACCAGCCTGGACGGACTACCCGGGCTGCCGTTGCCGCTGCCTCCCTCTACGGTCTGAGACATGCGCCCAGGTGCCGTCGCCCTCACCGTCTCCTCCCTCCTCGTGCTCGGCGCCGGGCAGCCCGGCCGGGCGGCGCCGCTGCCGGACCGGATGGCGGACACCGGCGGCGGCACCCAGCTGATCACCGCGGTGGCCCCGAAGCGGGCCTCCACCACGGGCACGGTCACCTGGTGGGACCTCAGGGGCGGGCGGTGGGTGAGGACCGGCTCCGCGCCCGCGCGGTTCGGAGCGAACGGACTCGTCGAGGGCGCCGCCCGTGAGCAGGGCACGGACACCACCCCCACGGGCCTGTACGGACTGCCGTACGCCTTCGGCATCAAGGCCGCGCCTCGCGGGACGGCGTACGGCTACCGCCGGGTGCACCGGGACTCCTGGTGGTGCCAGGACAACGACTCCCGCTCCTACAACCGCTGGACCGAGCCCCTCGCGGCCGACTGCCGGGCCGCCGAGTCCGAGCAGCTGATCACCTACCCGGCGCAGTACGCGCACGCGCTCGTCATCGACTTCAACTACGAGCGTCCCGTCCGGGGGCGTGGCGCCGGGATCTTCCTGCATGTCAACGGGCGGGGAGCGACGGCCGGGTGCGTCTCCGTGCCGAAGGACGCCATGCGGCGGATCCTCACCTGGGCCGACCCGGCGAAGCGTCCCCACATCGCCGTCGGGACGCAGAGCGGGACCACAGCCGTCACACGCTACTGAGGCGGGGACGCCGCGCGGCCACTCGAGCGTGTTACCGCCGGTCACTCCCCTGCGCACATGACTCGGTACGCGGCTGAACACTCCCGCGTCCCGGCACGTATCTGTGGGCCAAGGGTCAAGTCCCCACGGAGGAACCGTGACCACCACGCTCGCAGGCGGCCGTGCCGCCCGTCGCCAGACGATGCGCCGCATCCGCCCGCGCCGCTCCCCGGCCGTCCCACTGCTGATCGCCCTGTGGGCGGGAGCCGCGGCCGTGCTGTGGTTGTGGTGGGACAACACACCGTCCCTCGCGGACAACGCGAGCAAGATCCTGGCCGCGGGCCGGATCACCGGCCTGCTCGCCGGCTACCTCATGGCGCTGGTGGTGCTCCAGATGGCCCGGGTGCCCGCGCTGGAGCGACGGGTGGGCACCGACCGGGTCGCGCGCTGGCACGCCATGACCGGCCGGTACACGCTCTGCCTGGTCCTCGCCCATGTCTTCCTCACCATGTGGGGCTACGCCCTGCAGGCGGGCAAGGGACTCGGCGACATCGTCCAGCAGACGACCGACTCCATCAACCAGCTGCCGGACATGGGCAAGGCAGCCATCGGCACGGGTCTGCTGTTCGTCATCGGGATCCTCTCGATCGGCGGGGTCCGCCGCATGATCGGGTACGACACCTGGTACCACGTGCACCTGCTCACCTACGCGTCGGTGTACATGACGTTCTGGCACCAGATCACGACCGGCAACGAGTTCGCCGTCGAGCCGGCCGCGAAGACCTTCTGGTACGGGCTCTACGGCGTGGTCACCGCTCTGGTCCTCTGGTACCGGATCATCACCCCGATCCGCCTGAACCTGCGGCACCGCATGCGCGTCGCGGCGGTCATCGAGGAGACCCCGGGCATCGTGTCGGTGCTGATCAGCGGACGCAAGCTGCACCGGATGGGGGCGGAGGCCGGGCACTTCTTCCGCTGGCGGTTCAAGGCGCCCGGCATGCGATTCAGTTCGCACCCTTACTCGCTGTCGGCGGCGCCCCGCCCGGACATGCTGCGGATCACCGTCAAGGCTATCGGCGACCACACCTCCCGGCTGCGTGATCTCGAGCCCGGCACCAAGGTGTGGGCCGAGGGCCCGTACGGCGCGATGACCGCGCAGCGCCGCAGCCGCGGCAAGGTGCTGCTGGTCGCGGGCGGTGTCGGCATCACCCCGATGCGGGCCCTGTTCGAGACGCTGCCGGGCGCCTCCGGCGACATCACGCTCCTGTACCGGGCCAACACCACCCAGGACCTGGCCCTGTGGGGCGAGCTGGCCAAGATCGCCGACGAGCGCGGCGCGCGGCTGATGTACGCGGTCAACAGCCCCGACGGCGAACGCCCCGACATCTCCGCGGAGTCCCTGCAGCGGAAGATCCCCGACGTCGACGACCACGACGTCTTCATGTGCGGGCCGCCCGGCTTCGCGCAGTCGGTCTACGAAGCACTGCGCGGCGCGGGAGTCCCCGCCCGCCGTATCCATCACGAGTCGTTCGAGATGTGAGCGACGGGACATCAACGGCCCTTCAGGAGCTTGAGAAACGATGAGGAAGTCTCACCCCGTCCGGCGTGCCGTGCTCGCCGGCGCAGCCACCGTCTCCGGGATCGTGCTGCTGCTGTCCATGAAGCCGGCCTCCGACCCGGGTTCCGCCCAGGCTGCCGGGCAGGCTCCTCCGGCGGCTGCCGGGCAGGCGCCGCAGGGCGGCGTGAACGGCGCCGTCACCGGTGACGCTCAGCAGACCCAGTACGGCCCGGTGCAGGTCCGGCTGACCATGAGCGGCGGAAAGATCACTCAGGCCGAGGCGGTCCAGGCTCCCAAGGGCGGACGCAGCGACCAGATCACCGCCAGCTCGGTGCCGCGCCTCAACCAGGCGGCGGTCGCCGCGCAGAGCGCGGAGATCGACGCCGTCTCGGGCGCCACCTACACCAGCGCCGGCTACAAGAAGTCCCTCCAGTCGGCTCTGGACAAGGCCAAGGCCGCGGGCGGCGCCGGGCAGGGCTCGGGCAACGCACAGACCCTCACCGGCGATGCCGTGCAGACGCAGTACGGCCCGGTCCAGGTCCGGGTCACCGTGGCCGGCGGGAAGATCACCAAGGCCGAGGCGGTCCAGGCCCCCAAGGGCGGACGCAGCGAC
>NZ_JBSHKH010000124.1:10479-25147 GCF_053643595.1 Streptomyces sp. NPDC055506
TCACCAAGGCCGAGGCGGTCCAGGCCCCCAAGGGCGGACGCAGCGACCAGATCACCTCCTCCTCCGTCCCCCGCCTCAACCAGGCCGCAGTGGCGGCCGGAAACGCGCAGATCGACGCCGTCTCCGGAGCCACCTACACCAGCGCGGGCTACAAGCAGTCCCTCCAGTCGGCGCTGGACCAGGCCGGTGGCTGACACGGTGGCCGACCCCGCACAGGCTCCCGCCGCGGCACGTCATGTGGAAGAGACGATGGGGACCGTCTTCTCCCTCGACGTCCGCGGCGGGGAACCGGCCGCCGTGCGCGCGGCCCTGGACGAGGCCGTCGCCGGACTGCACCGCGTCGACGAGGTCTTCAGCACCTATCGCGAGGACAGCCAGATCGCCCGGCTGCAGCGCGGTGAACTGACCGTCGCTGAGTGCGATCCCGAGGTCGCCGAGGTCCTGAAGCTGGCGGCCGAGGCGGAGCGGCTGAGCGACGGCTGGTTCAGCCCGTCGTACCAGGGCCGTCTCGACCCGACCGGCATCGTCAAGGGCTGGGCGGTCGAGCGGGCGGCCCGGCGGTTGTCGGAGGTGCCGGGGGTGTGCGGGGTGAGCGTCAACGGCGGCGGCGATGTGCAACTGCTCGGGGCGCCGGGGGCGCAGCGGCCGTGGCGCGTGGGTGTGTCGGACCCGTTGCGGCCGGGGGGTCTCGCGGCCGTCATCTCGGCGGCCGGGGTGGACGAGCTGTCCGTGGCCACGTCCGGTACGGCGGAGCGGGGCGCGCATATCCTCGACCCGCGTACGGGACATTCGGCCGTGACCGACCTGGTCGCCGTGACCGTGGTCGGACCTCGGCTGACCTGGGCGGACTGCTGGGCCACGGCGGCGTTCGCGATGGGGTCGCGGGAGGGGCTGGCGTGGCTGGAGTCCCTGCCGGATGTCGAGGCCTTGCTGATCACGGCCGGTGACGAGGTGCGGTGCACTGGGGGGTTGGCGGCGCGGCTGGGGTGAGTCGGAGCTGAAGCCGGGGCGTGTCGCTCACCCGCGCTGGCGGGGTGCCGCTGCGCCCACCCGTGCCGCCCTTGGCGGCACGACTGCCCGCAGCTAAGGCCTTTGGGGGCGCGGGGAACTGCGCGATCGGCCACAGTCCGCCCGCACACAACCACCTCCATGCACCTCTACGGCGCTCCGTGCCCGTTCTGCGCCAGCCTCAGCAAATGCTCCGCCAGTGCCCGCCCCCCATCCGGCTCCCTGCTGATCAGCAGCAACGTGTCGTCACCGGCGATCGTCCCCAGGATGTCGTGCAGCTCGGCCTGATCGATCGCCGACGCCAGGAACTGCGCAGCCCCAGGAGGGGTCCGCAGCACCACGAGATTCGCCGAAGCCTCCGCGGAGATGAGCAGCTCCTGCGACAACCGCCGCATCCGCTCCTCCTTCGCCGACCCGCCCAGCGGCGCCCGGGGCGTACGGAAGCCCCCCTCGCTCGGCACCGCGTAGATCAGGTCACCGTCGGTGTTGCGGATCTTCACCGCGTTCAGCTCGTCCAGATCCCGGCTGAGCGTCGCCTGCGTGACGCTCAGCCCGTCGTCGGCGAGCAGCTTCGCCAGCTGGCTCTGCGACCGCACCGGCTGCCGGTTGAGGATGTCCACGATCCGGCGGTGGCGTGCGGTGCGGGTCTGCGGCACGGCGGGCCCGTTCGCCCCCTGCTCGGGGTCCTGCGCCTGGCTCATCGTCGTCTCATTCTCCGGATCGTCCGTCCCCGTGGGCCGCGTCGGCGGCCTGGTCAAGGATGCCGGGCAGCGCCCCGAGGAAGGCGTCCACCTCGTCGTCGCCGAGGTTCAGCGGCGGCATCAGCCTGACGACGTCCGGGGCGGGCACGTTCACCAGGAATCCGGCCTCCTGAGCCGCCTGGCGCACCTGGGGCGCGAGGGGCTCGGTGAGCACGATACCCAGGAGTAGGCCCGAGCCCCGGACAAAATCGATCAACTCGTGGCCGAGGCCTTCGATCCCGTCCCGCAATGCCGCGCTCTGCCGCTTGACGTTCTCCAGCAGCCCCTCGTTCTCGATGGTGTCGAGGACGGCGAGCCCGGCCGCGCAGGCTACGGGGTTCCCGCCGAACGTCGTGCCGTGGTGCCCGGGCTGGAGCAGCTCCGCGGCCCGCCCGAAGGCGACGGTCGCGCCGAGCGGCAGCCCGCCGCCGAGCTGCTTGGCGAGGGTGACGATGTCGGGCAGGACACCCTCGTGGGCCTGGTACTCGAACCAGTGCCCGGTCCGGCCGATGCCGGTCTGCACCTCGTCGAGGACGAGGAGCGCCCCGGTCGAGGCGGTGATGGCACGGGCGGCCTTGAGGTAGCCGGCGGGCGGGACGACGACGCCCAGCTCACCCTGGATCGGCTCGATGATGACGAGCGCGGTCTCCTCGGTGACCGCGGCGGCCAGTGCCTGCGCGTCGCCGAAGGGGACATGGGTGACATCGCCGGGCAGCGGCAGGAACGGCTCCCGCTTGCCGGGCTGGCCGGTCATCGCCAGGGCGCCCATGGTCCGCCCGTGGAAGGCGCCCTCGGTGGCCACCACATGGGTCCGGCCGGTCAGCCGGCCGATCTTGAAGGCGGCCTCGTTGGCCTCGGCACCGGAGTTGCAGAAGAAGACCCTGCCGTCCCGGCCGAAGAGCCGGAGCAGCCGCTCGGCGAGGGCGACGGTGGGCTCGGCCATGAAGAAGTTGGAGACATGGCCGAGGGAGCCGATCTGCCGGGTCACGGCCTCGACGATCGCCGGGTGGGCGTGGCCGAGGGCGTTGGTCGCGATGCCGCCGACGAAGTCGAGGTAGGAGTTGCCATCGGCGTCCCGGACCCGGCTGCCTTCGCCGCTCACCAGGGGCAGCAGCGGGGTGCCGTAGTTGTTCATGAGGGCGCCCTGCCACCGCGCGGTCAGTTCCTCATTGCTCATGACTCCCCCTGTTCGCCCGGTCCCTCGGGCTTCTCGTCGGGCACGACCATCGTGCCGATGCCCTCGTCGGTGAAGATCTCCAGCAGGATCGAGTGCTGGACCCGGCCGTCGATGACACGGGCGGTGGTCACGCCGCCCCGGACTGCGTGCAGGCAGCCCTCCATCTTCGGCACCATGCCGGAGGACAGGTCCGGCAGGAGCCGCTCCAGCTCGGAGGCGGTGAGGCGGCTGATCACCTCGTCGCTGTTCGGCCAGTCCTCGTAGAGGCCCTCGACGTCCGTGAGGACCATGAGGGTTTCGGCGCCCAGAGCAGCAGCGAGTGCCGCAGCCGCCGTATCAGCATTGACGTTGTAGACATGCCCGTCGTCCTGGGAGCGGGCGATCGAGGAGACGACCGGGATGCGGCCGTCGGCGAGCAGGGCCTCGATGGCGCCCGTGTCGATCGCGGTGATCTCACCGACCCGGCCGATGTCGACGAGCTCGCCGTCGATCTCGGGCTGGTGCTTGGTGGCGGAGATGGTGTGGGCGTCCTCGCCGGTCAGGCCGACGGCCAGCGGCCCGTGCTCGTTGAGCAGCCCGACCAGCTCCCGCTGGACCTGGCCGGCCAGCACCATGCGGACGACGTCCATGGCGTCCTCGGTGGTCACCCTCAGGCCCGCCTTGAACTCGCTGACGATGCCGTGCTGGTCGAGGGCGGCGCTGATCTGCGGGCCGCCGCCGTGCACGACGACGGGCTTGAGGCCGGCATGGTGCAGGAACACCACGTCCTGGGCGAAGGCGGCCTTCAGCTCCTCGTCGACCATGGCGTTGCCGCCGAACTTGATGACGACCGTCTTGCCGTTGTGCCGGACCAGCCAGGGCAAGGCCTCGATGAGGATCTGCGCCTTGGGCAGCGCGGTGTGCTTACGCGTCGATCCACTGCTCATGACGAGTACGCGCTGTTCTCGTGGACGTAGTCGGCGGTGAGGTCGTTGGTCCAGATCGTGGCGGTCTCGGAACCGGCGGCCAGGTCGGCGACGATGTGCACCTCGCGGTAGCGCATGTCGACCTTGTCGCGGTCCTCGCCGACTCCGCCGTTCTTGCAGACCCAGACGCCGTTGATGGCGACGTTGAGCCGGTCCGGCTCGAAGGCGGCCTCGGTCGTGCCGATCGCGGAGAGCACGCGGCCCCAGTTGGGGTCCTCGCCGTGGATGGCGCACTTGAGGAGGTTGTTGCGGGCGATGGAGCGGCCCACCTCGACGGCGTCGTCCTCGGTCGCGGCGTTGATCACCTCGACCTTGATGTCCTTGCTGGCGCCCTCGGCGTCCCGGATGAGCTGCTGGCCGAGGTCGTCGCAGACCTGCCGTACGGCCTCGGCGAACTCCTCGTACCCGGGGGTGACTTCGGCGGCGCCGGAGGCGAGCAGCAGCACGGTGTCGTTGGTGGACATGCAGCCGTCGGAGTCGACCCGGTCGAAGGTCGTCCGGGTGGCCGCCCGCAGCGCCTTGTCCAGGACCTCGTTCTCGAGGTCCGCGTCGGTGGTGAGGACGACGAGCATGGTGGCGAGGCCGGGGGCGAGCATGCCCGCGCCCTTGGCCATACCGCCGACGGTCCAGCCGTCCTTGGTCACGACGGACGTCTTGTGGACGGTGTCGGTGGTCTTGATGGCGATCGCGGCCTTCTCACCGCCGTGCTCGGAGAGCTGTGCGGCGGCCGTCTCGACGCCCGGGAGCAGCTTGTCCATCGGCAGGAGGAGGCCGATGAGGCCGGTCGAGCAGACGGCGACCTCGATGGCGCCCCGGCCGAGCACCTCGGCCACCTTCTCGGCGGTGGCGTGCGCGTCCTGGAAGCCCTTCGGCCCCGTACAGGCGTTGG
This sequence comes from Streptomyces sp. NPDC055506, assembly GCF_053643595.1. Classification (NCBI taxonomy): domain Bacteria; kingdom Bacillati; phylum Actinomycetota; class Actinomycetes; order Kitasatosporales; family Streptomycetaceae; genus Streptomyces; species Streptomyces sp. NPDC055506. The sequence goes on from NZ_JBSHKH010000124.1 coordinate 15,259, forward strand.
CGCCACCGGAGTTGAGGACGACGGCGGAGACCTGGCCGCTCTTCAGCACCTGCTCGGACCACAGGACCGGCGCGGCCTTCACACGGTTGGCGGTGAAGACGCCGGCGGCGGCGCGGCGGGGGCCGGTGTTGACCACGAGGGCCAGGTCGGGGTTGCCGTTCTCCTTGATCCCGGCGGCGATCCCGGCCGCCGTGAATCCCTGTGCTGCCGTCACGCTCACGGCGCAACTCCGATCGTCGTCAGTCCCGTGGTCTCGTCGAGACCGAGGGCGATGTTCATGCTCTGGACGGCACCGCCCGCGGTGCCCTTGGTGAGATTGTCGATGGCGCTGATCACGATGATCCGTCCGGCGGCCGCGTCGTACGCGACCTGCACCTGAACGGCGTTCGAACCGTAGACGGACGCAGTGGCGGGCCACTGCCCCTCGGGGAGCAGGTGCACGAAGGGCTCGTCGGCGTAGGCCTTCTCGTAGGCGGCGCGCACGGACTCGGCCGTGACGCCCTCCTTCGCGGCGGCGCTGCACGTGGCCAGGATGCCGCGCGGCATCGGCGCCAGGGTGGGCGTGAACGACACGGAGACCGGCTCGCCGGCGGCCACGCTGAGGTTCTGGGTGATCTCGGGCGTGTGCCGGTGCCCGCCGCCGACGCCGTACGGGGTCATCGACCCCATGACCTCGCTGCCCAGCAGGTGTGGCTTGGGCGCCTTGCCCGCGCCGGAGGTGCCGGAGGCGGCGACGATCACGGCCTCGTTCCCGGCGAGTCCGGCGGTGTACGCCGGGAAGAGGGCCAGGGAGACGGCGGTGGGGTAGCAACCGGGCACCGCGATGCGCTTGGACCCCTCCAGCGCGGCGCGGGCACCCGGCAGTTCGGGAAGGCCGTAGGGCCAGGTTCCGGCGTGCGGCGAGCCGTAGAACTTCTCCCAGGCGGCGGCGTCCGTCAGGCGGAAGTCCGCGCCCATGTCGACCACCAGCACGTCCGGGCCGAGCCGCTCGGCGACGGCCGCGGACTGCCCGTGCGGCAGTGCGAGGAAGACGACGTCGTGACCGGCGAGGACCTCGGGGGTGGTTTCCTGGAGCACTCGCCCGGCCAGGGGCAGCAGGTGCGGCTGGAGCGCACCGAGCTTCTGCCCCGCGTTGGAGTTGCCGGTGAGGGCGCCGATCTCTACCTCGGGGTGGGCCAGCAGCAGACGCAGCAGTTCCCCGCCCGCGTATCCACTCGCTCCGGCCACTGCCGCACGTACCGCCATGGAACCTCCTCCTCAGAGAGCATGACTATACGTTGAGCCGCAGTTTTATGCAACGGCAGCCGACCCGATGTGGGAAAGCCTTTGTGACCGAGATTTTCAGTTGGCACATGGAGCACGCTGAGGAGATGGGCGTCTGCAAGCCGCGACTCCGCGCGTTCGAGTACATGCTCGACAAGCTCGGCGTGACACCCGACGAACTAGTGCACGTCTCCGCGATCCCTATGTACGACCATCGCTCCGCGGCCATCATGGGCATCGAGAACAAGGTGTACGTCGACCGCGGCTTCGAGCATGACGAGCACTGGCTCGGCTACGAGCGGATCACCGACGTCGCCGACCTCCCGGTCCTCTTCGCCTGCCGCGCCCTACTGCCTGAAAACCGGCCCTAACGGGTGAGGCGGACCAGGCGCTTATAGCAGCAGAGCGCGGCCGCCGGCCCGAGAAAGGCCAGGTAGTTGCGGGAATTACGCTCGTAGCGGTGGGTGAGCCTGCGGTAGCCGGACAGCCACGACATGGTCCGCTCGATCACCCCCCTGCGGCGGCCAAGGCGTTCGCCGGACTCGATTCCAAACCCGTCCGGCACCAACCGCTTGACCAGATCCGTCATGCACGAATCAACGAACGAGCAGGGTTCGCGAGCAGATATTGGTAACCGCGGCCAACGCAACTTGACGAATGCCTCTTGCCGAGGGTCAGCGCAGCCGGTCCTTGGCCTTGTAGTACGCCCCGGCGAAGGGCAGGAACCAGGCGGTGCCGTTGTAGAACGGCACCGGAACCTTGGGGAAGCCGAAGCCGCGCATGGGGTTGGCCTCCGGGTGGCCGTCCATGACCTCGGCCATGGCGCGGCCCATGTAGGTGGCCATCTGGACGCCGTGGCCGCAGTAACCCATGGAGTAGTAGAGGCCGTTGACCTGGCCCGCGTGCGGAACGCGGTCGTAGGAGAAGCCGACCATGCCGCCCCACACGTAGTCGATCCGCACCCCGGCCAGCTGCGGGAAGATCTCGGTCATCTCCCGCTTCAGGACGCCACCGCTCTTGACGTCCGAGGCGGGGTCGGAGGGGGCGAAGCGGGCCCGGCCGCCGAAGGCCAGGCGGTTGTCCGGGGTGATGCGGATGTAGTGGCCGATGTTCTTGGAGGACACGACCACGCGGTTGTTGGGGATGAGCTGCCGGGCCCGCTCCTCGCCCAGTGGCTCGGTGACGATGACGAAGCTGCCGACGTTGATCAGCCGCTTGCGGAACCAGGGCAGCGACTTGTCGGTGTAGGCGTCGGTGGCCGCCATGACCTGCTTGGCACGGATGGTGCCGTGCAGGGTCTCGACGAGGAGACCGCCCTCGGGGAGGCGGTGCAGCGCGGTGGCGGCGTTGCGTTCGTGGATCTGAGCCCCGGCGCGTTCGGCGGCCTCGGCGAGGCCATGGACGTATTTGCCGACGTGAAGGTGCGCGCTGAGCGGGTCGAGCAGGGCTCCGTGGTAGTAGTCGGAGCCCAGCTCGGCACGCAGATCGCTCTTGCTCAGCAGCGTGGTGTCGTGGCCGAAGTTGTCGGCCAGGTCGCGCTGCTTGGCCCGCATGCTCTCGAAGTGCTGCGGCTTGAACGCGACGCCCAGACGCCCTACGCGGTGGAAGTCGCAGTCGATCTGCTCCTTGACCGTCAGCTCCTCCACCAGGTCCACCGCCTCGCGGAAGGCGTCGTACAGTTCCCGGGCCCGCGGCTGACCGTAGCGCTTGCGCGCCTCGGCGGGGCTGATGGTGATGCCCTGGGTGCACATGCTGCCGTTGCGCCCGGAGGCGCCGGAGCCGACCTTGTCCTTCTCCACGAGGACGACGTGGGCGCCCTTGCGTGCCGCGTGGTAGGCAGTGGACAGGCCGGTGAGGCCGCCGCCTACGACCACCAGGTCCGCCTGCTCGGGCAGGGGCTTGCCGGTCCGGTCGGGGAAGGCAGGAGCTGTGTCGAGCCAGTAGGGGATCTGCTTCATGACGTACGTCCTCGGTCTTCCTGGTAGTCCAGGGGTGTTTGTCTGGGGCCCGGCTTCAGCAGCCGAGCAGGGCCGGCAGGCCGGACAGGTCGGGCAGCTCGTCGAAGGGCTGGTAGTCGGCGCTGCCGCGGGCGCCGATGGAGCCGTTGTGGCCGTAACGGTTGATCCACACGCGGCGAGCGAGGCCGAGGTCGCGGGTGGGGATGAGGTCGTACTCCCAGCCCTGGGCGACGTGGATGACCTGGGCGGGGTCGATGTCCATGGTCTGGAAGGCGTACTCGAAGGTCTGCCGGGACGGCTTGTACGCCTTGGCCTGCTGGGCGGTGATGACATGGTCGAACTCGACGCCGATGTTGGCCAGGTTCTGGGCGATGAGGTCGTCGTCCGTGTTGGAGATGATGGCGATCTCGTACCGGGACTTCAGCGCCCGCAGGGCGGCCGGGACCTCGGGGTGGGGGCCGAAGGTGGGCACGGCCGCGACCAGGGCCTCGCCGTCGGACTGCCGGTACTCCAGGCCGTGCAGACGCATCGCTGTCTCCAGGCTGGCGGGCAGCAGCTCGCGGAAGGGGCGGTATGCCTCCAGGACGGCGTGGAACCGCATGATGCGGAAGTCGTCGAGGAACTCGTCGACGTTCAGACGGTCCAGGTCCAGCCGGTCGGCCAGGACCTTCAGGGTGGTGGGGCCGAGCTGGAAGTCGACCAGGGTGCCGTAGGCATCGAAGGTGACGATCTGACGCATGGCATTCAACCTCTTTCCGGGCATATGGGACACCTGGTTCAGGAGGCTGCCGAGGCGTTGGGGCAGCGACCTGTTCAGGGGGATGGGGGCTGAGGGGTGCCCGAGGGGCCGCCGCTGGAGGACGAGCCCCCGGGCAGGGCCGGGGACGACGAATGCTGACCAGGTAGTCGGCGGCAGCATCGTTACTGCGCCGATGCGATGAGCCTCTCTCCGGCTCGAGGTGATGCGTCAGTGAAGCACTGTGGAGAATCCGGCAACAAGGGACGTGAGGCCGCGAGATCGACCGCGTATTTTGTGCCTGTGCACAATTTCTGAGAAGCACCGCGAGTGGCTCCGGCGCGAACTGCGGCCGCTCGGCGCTGCTGCCCGGCGGCGTGACCGGGCTGTCGGCCGTCAAGGCTGCCGTCCTCATGATGGGCATGTGGCCTCTGCCCGCGCCCCTTTGGCTCCAGCTCTCGGTCGCGGCCCCGGCCGGTTGCCTCGACCCGTCCAGCGATCGCTGGGTCAGGACATCGTCGCCCGGAAGCGGGCGCCCGCGTCCGTCTCCAGCCAAGCCAGGGCGAGGACCAGCCGGGCGGCGTCGTTCGGTCTGGACAGCTTCAGCCCGGTCGCCTCTTCCACGGCCTGCAGGCGATTGCCCACCGTGTTCCGGTGACGGTAGGTGCGTGCGGCCACCTCGGCGACCGAGCCCAGGTCGAGGTACCAGCGCAGGGTCTCGACGATGCTGTCGCTGTCGCGCAACTCGAGCAGTGGGCGCAGCACGCCGGTGGCCATCGCACCGGTGAGCTCCTCCTGCGCCGCCATGATCGCCCCGATCCAGTGGCCCTCCACGTGCCGCACTCCGGGCTGCGCGGAGCTGCGGATCGCGGCCCGTGCGAACCGGATGCCCCGCGCCGTCAGCGCCAGCCCGGGGACTTCCGCGACGCCGCAGCGCCACGGGGCGAACGGCCGGAGCATGGCAAGCAGGGCCTCTTCATCGCGCCGTCCGTGACCGATGATGCCGAGGAGCTCGTCGCCCATCCATCCGAAGTGACGTACCAGGCCGCCCCGACGCAGCGCATCGTCGACCTGGGACACAGCCGGGTCCCCGGTAGGAACGGATTCGACCACGACCACGGTCAGGGCGACGTTCTCGGAGAAGCCCAGCAATGTGGAGGCCTCGGCGACGGTGGAGGGATCCTGCTCCCCTTCCAGGACCAGGCGGCTGAAGGCGCGGTTGCGCACCTCCGTACGGCGGCTCGCCAGGTCGCGCTCGGTGCGGCGGTAGGCGTCGACGACCTCGACGCTGTTGGCGTCCGTCGCCTCCCAGACGCGGATCAGCCCGTCGAGGAAGTCGGGATCGGCGCTGATGCCACGTGCTCGCCCCTCTGCGAGCACGGCCTCCCACAGGGTCCTGAGGTCCAGCTGGAAGGAGTGCATCAGAGCGGTCAGGGGGAACGCCTGCTCCGCTCGCTCGCGTCCCACGTCCTCGGTGGCGCGCGAGACCGTCCGGGGCACGGGACCGCCGGCCAGCCGGGTCAGGGCGAGTTCGAGGGTTCGTCGCATCCCCTCCCGTTTCTGGACCGGGTCCCAGTCCGCCGACGCGTAGGCGGGCTCCTCGGCTTCCAATTGTTCGAGAGCACGAGAGGTCAGTTCGTCGAGTCGTTCCTCGAGGAGCCGGCGCGCGATCGCCTGCACGGCGTCGTGGCGAGCCCCGCCCTGACGGTGTCCCGGGCCGCTCATGAGGACCGCCTCTCCCGACGGCAGCCGTCACCGGACGGATCCGGGGCCGTCTCCGGGTAATGCCGCTGACATGCCGCTGGGGCTCCCTGGCAGTAATTGTGCACAGGCACAAAATACGGGGTCGATGTCGCGGCCTCGCGTCCCTTGTTGCCGGATTCTCCGCGGTGTTTCATCTGACGCATCACCTCGGGCTGGAGAGACCTCGTGACATGACCACGCACTTGGAGCAGCTATGGCGCTTCCGCAGGCACCTGATCCCCAGTCCGTCACCTTGAGCAGGCGCTGCTGAGGGCGCCGCGTTCCTCGGGTCAGTGTCAGCGGTTCGCCAGGCAGAGCGGAATCGAGATCACCCAGGACTCCCGCAGAGACTACGCCGAGCTCAAGGCGAGGGTCGAGGACCATGAGGACACCGCTGGACGCCGCCGATGCGCTGCGCGGGGTGCTCGCCGCCAACGTCACCTGGGACGCCATGACCGCCGCCGCGTGAGCTGATGACCGGGCTCGATGAGCGCTCCGCCTTTGACGGACGACCCGCCTCGGACCTGATCGCCGACCAGGTGTTGGAGAGCGTCCTGGCCCGGGTCCCGCTTGGTCGAGGTCTGCGCAGCCCGTGAAGCGATCGAGACACAGCCGCGGCAGCCCCGCCCGCCGCCCCCGGGAACCGCAATCGATCGGACCGTCCGGAGCTGGCTGACAGCGTCGGGCAAAGGTCCGACACGGGTGGCAGGGGGGACTGACCACGACCTGAGCGTCGTGGCGCAGGCCCACGGTGAGTGATGAGCGACCTGACGACGAGAGAGAGAACGCACCGATGACCTCAGCGACCACCACCGGCCAGGACGGAACGACCATCCCCGGTCACACCGGCCAACTGCCGGGCTCGCTCCTCGATCACGTGCTGCGGCAGTCCTTCGGACTCGAGGGATACGTCCAGCACCCACTGGGAGGGGAGGTCGACCAGAACGTCCGGATCACCGGCGACGACGGCATGCGCTACTTCGTACGGGTCACCCGCGCGGAGCCGGACTCGGCCGACGTTCTCTGGCAGAACTCGCTCCTCCAGCATCTGGCCTCGACCGTTCCCGGCCTTCCGGTGCCACGGCTGGTCCCGACACGCGAGGGGAAGTGCCTTGCCGCCGTCGTCCACGAGGGCCGAACGCACGTGGTCCGCGTGATGAGCTGGATCGAGGGCCGGGTCCTGGCGGATCTCGACGACCACCCCGCGGCGCTTCTGCGTCAGCTGGGAGAAGCCGCTGGGCGGCTGAGCCTCGGACTCTCCAGCATGGAGCCACCGGTGGGCTTGGAACCGCACGACTGGGACATGCGCCGGGCCGCTGAGATCGTAGAGGCGTCGCTGCACGCTGTACAGGACGCGGACCGGCGGGAGCCGGTGCGCACGATCATGGGCTGGTACGACGATCTCCTGCCGGCATGGGACCGACTGCCGCGAAGCGTCGTACACCAGGATCTCAATGACGCCAACGTCCTCGCCGACGCTGACGAGGACGGGGTGCTGCGGATCTCGGGCATCGTCGACCTGGGCGACTCGCTCTACAGCGTGCGCGCGGCAGAGGTGGCGATCGCGGCGGGCTACGCCATGGTCCGCAAACCCGACCCGCTCGCCGCGGCGGCCGAAGTCGTGGCCGGCTTCCACTCGGTGCTCCCCCTCACGGCTGAGGAACTGGCGGCTGTCTATCCGTTGGCGGCCGCCCGGCTGTGCATGAACGCCGTGACGTGGACGCGCCGGGTCGCCGAGAGCGACACGCCGTACGGGCGGACCCGCATGCAACACACCTGGCCCGCGATCACGCAGGTGGCCGAGGTTTGCCCCGACGTCGCCGAGGCGACGTTCCGGGTCGCGTGTGGGCTCCCCCCGACGCGGGAGCAGCGGGGTTTGGAAGAGGTCCTGGCAGAGGCGGCCCGAGACGGTGCCCCGCAAGCACCGGCCCCGCAGCTGCTCGACCTGCGACCCGCAAGTGATCTCTACGACGAAGTCGACTGGCACGACGCGAGGGCGGTGCGCGCGAGCATCGACAACGTCCTCGACGGACGACGGCGACGGGGCTACGCGCCCCACCTCAGCGCATCGCTGCTCCTGGGGGGCCGGCGCCGCCCGGGAGCCGACGAGCCCGCGACGGTTCAGGTCGGCGGCTCGCTGATCGTGGCAGACGCCGAGGAGGTTGCCAGCCCGCTGTCCGGCGTCGTCGAAGCCCGCGGTGGCGCCGGGATGCCGTTGGTACTGCGACATGCGGTCGAGGGGCTGGAGTTCTGGACGTGCTGGTGGGGACTCGACGACACGCCGCCCGTCGCGGCGACAGTCCCGCCCGGAGCGCCGTTGGGACGCGCCGGCGCGAGCGAGGAGACGGACCCGCTCGGGTCCTGCGTCCAGGTACAGGTCCACCGCACCGCGCGGATGGCCACGTGGCCGCCGCCTCGTGTCGTGCCGCCCTCCGCGCGGCAGGTGTGGAGCCACCTGTCACCCGACCCCGCCCGGCTCCTCGGGTTCACCGAGTCCTCCACCCCGGCCCCCACCATTGACGACGTCGTCTCAGTGCGCCGTCGCCACATCGCCCGCTCCCAGCGCAACTACTACCGCACCCCGATGAACCTCGTGCGTGGGCGGGACGTGTGGTTCCACGACGAGGACGGCCTGGCCTATCTGGACTCGCTGAACAACGTCACCCACGTCGGCCATGCCGAGCCACGCGTGACGGCCGCCGCCACCCGACAGATGCGCAAGCTCAACACCAACAGCCGTTTCGTCTACCCGCAGATCGCCAGTTACGTGCAGAAGCTGGTAGCCACGCTGCCCGACCCGCTCGAGGTCGTCTTCCTCGTGTGCACCGGCAGCGAGGCGAACGACCTGGCGCTGCGGATCGCCCGCCAGGTGACAGGTCGTCAGCACATCGTCAACATCGACGGCGCGTACCACGGAAACACCGGCGTGGTGACCGGGATCAGCCCGAACCGTTACAAGGGCCCCGGCGGCGCCGGTGCACCCACGACCACCCACGAGGTCGTCATCCCGGACCGCTACCGCAGCACCTACGGGTACGACGACACGGACGCCGGAGTCAAGTACGCGCGCGACGCCGCGGCTGTCATCGAGCGGATCACGGCCGACGGCCGCCCCCCGGCCGCCTTCATCGCCGAGTCCCTGATGGGATCGGGTGGGAACATCGTGTTCCCCGACGGCTACCTCGATGGCGTGTTCACCGCTGCCAGGCGAGCGGGCGCCCTGTGCATCTCCGACGAGGTCCAGGTCGGCGTCGGACGACTCGGACCCTGGTGGGGGTTCGAGCTCCAGGGGGTGGTCCCGGACATCGTCACGATGGGCAAGCCGCTCGGGAACGGGCACCCCCTCGCGGCGGTGGTCACGACTCGGGAGATCGCCGACGCGTTCGACACGGGCATGAAGTACTTCAACACCTTCGGCGGCAACCCGGTCTCCTGCGCGATCGGCGAGGCCGTGCTCGACATCGTCGAGCAGGATGAGCTGAGGGAGAACGCCGTGAGCGTGGGCGGGTACTTCGCCCAGTCGCTGCGCGAGCTCCAGCAGCGCCAACCGCTCATCGGTGACGTGCGGGCGGAAGGGCTCTACCTCGGCGTCGAACTGGTCCGTAACCGCACCAGCAAAATGCCGGCCACTGAGCAGGCCTTCATGGTCACCGAGCTCATGAAGGAGCGAGGTGTCATCGTCTTCCCCAATGGCGTGCACGACAACGTACTGAAGATCAAACCGCCCATGACCTTCCGCCGCGAGCACGTGGATCTCTACGTCGACGTGCTGGACGAGGTCCTGTCCCTGCCCGAGCTGCGCTCGGCCGTTCAGTCCTGAGACGGGCAACCGTCCACTGAGGCAGGGAACGAGAGTGGCCCGCGAAAGCGAGAAGTGCCCCGCGGGCCGGCTTCTCCGGCCAGGGCTTCAAGCCCTCGCCCGCCCTGGGCGGCATCGCCGCGGACCTCGCCCCGGAGCGCCGCGCCTCCCAGTCGATCGACTTCATCACCACAAACGGCCGCTCCGCGAACTGAGTCAGAAAGAGGAAACATGACCCTGACCATCGGCGCGCTGACGGCTGAGCCCGGCCAGAAGACCCGCGGGAGCCTGTCCGCCGACCTCGGCTCCACAACGGTGGAGGTTCCGGCCACCCTGGGACCGGTCGGGGCCGCCGCCCTGCCGGACTGCGAGTGCAACACCTGCAGCGAC
>NZ_JBSHKH010000125.1:0-24751 GCF_053643595.1 Streptomyces sp. NPDC055506
GAGGAAGACCTCCCCGCGGGCCCGGCGCCGTTTCCGGAGCGGGCCGATCTTCGACGACAAGGTCACTGCACGGCCGGGCCGAGCTCGGGGCAGTGGGCCGTAAGGTTAGACACATGAACGATCGCATGGTGTGGATCGACTGCGAGATGACCGGCCTCTCGCTGTCGGACGACGCGCTCATCGAGGTGGCCGCCCTCGTGACCGACTCCGAGCTGAACGTGCTCGGCGAGGGAGTGGACATCGTCATCCGCCCGCCGGACGCGGCGCTGGAGACGATGCCGGAGGTGGTGCGTCAGATGCACACCGCGTCCGGACTGCTCGACGAACTCGCCGCGGGCACGACGCTCGCGGACGCCGAGGAGCAGGTCCTGGCGTATGTGCGCGAGCACGTGAAGGAACCCGGCAAGGCCCCGCTGTGCGGCAACTCCGTGGGCACGGACCGCGGCTTCCTGCTGCGCGACATGCCGACGCTGGAGGACTACCTCCACTACCGGATCGTCGATGTCTCGTCGGTCAAGGAGCTGGCCCGCCGCTGGTACCCGCGGACGTACTTCAACAGCCCGCAGAAGAACGGCAACCACCGCGCGCTCGCCGACATCCGCGAGTCCATCGCGGAACTGCGCTACTACCGCGAGGCCGTGTTCGTCCCACAGCCCGGGCCCGACTCGGACACCGCGAAGAAGATCGCCGCGAAGCACGTCCTGCCTGCTCAGTAAGGGCATCCGGGGGCCCGTCGAGGGGCGCCGCGAAAGCCGGGCGCGAGCACCCCTTCGGACCCTGTACACTTTTTCTCGGCCGGTCAGGGAAGTCACTGACCTCCAAGCCGGTCATGGTGGGTGTAGCTCAGCTGGTAGAGCACCTGGTTGTGGTCCAGGATGCCGCGGGTTCAAGTCCCGTCACTCACCCTGAGTAATCAGCCGGTGGCTTCGATGAAGCCACCGGCTGAAGCTTTTTGCGCGCCTGATCGGGGCGACGCGGCAGGCGGGGCTACCGTCGCGGCATGGACGGTGGACGCCGAGGGTGGCGCGCGTGTGTGCTCAGCGGTGCGGTGTTCGCCGTATGCATGGCAGGCACCACGCTGCCGACCCCCCTCTACCCCCTCTATCAGGACAAGTTCGGGTTTTCCGAGCTGACGGTGACCGTGGTGTACGCCTTGTACGCCTTCGCGGTCATCGGTGTGCTGCTGCTGGTCGGCAACGCCTCGGACGCCGTGGGCAGACGCCCGGTGCTGCTGTGCGGCCTGGGCCTCGCCGCGGCCAGCGCCGTCTGTTTCCTGGGCGCCGGCGGGCTCGGCTGGCTGTACACGGGGCGGCTGCTGTCGGGACTGTCCGCCGGGCTGTTCACCGGAGCGGCCACCGCGTACGTGATGGAGCTGGCGCCCGAGGGCGGCGCCTCCCGGGCCACGTTCGTGGCGACCGCCGCCAACATGGGCGGACTGGGCTGCGGTCCGCTGCTGTCCGGGGTGCTCGCGCAGTACGCGCCCTGGCCGCTGTATCTGCCGTTCCTCACGCATCTCGCCCTGGTGGCCGCCTCCGCCGCCGTCCTGCTGCGGCTCGCGGAGACCGTGCGGGAGCGGCGGCCGCTGCGCACCGTACGGCCGCAGCGGCCCGCTCTGCCGCAGCGGGTGCGGGCGGTGTTCGGACCGGCGGCGACCGCCTCGTTCGTGGGGTTCGCGCTGTTCGGGGTGTTCACGTCGGTCAGCCCCGAGTTCCTCGCCGAGTCCCTGGGCGTCACCGACCACGCCGTGAGCGGGCTGATCGTCGCGCTGGCCTTCTTCGCCTCGACCGCCGGCCAACTCGCGGTCGGCCGGGTCGGTGTACGGCGCTCCCTCCCCCTGGGCTGCGCCGGGCTCCTCGCCGGTCTCGCCCTGCTCGCGGGGGCGCTGCGGTGGGATCTGATGGCGCTGGTGGTGCTGAGCGCGCTCATCGGCGGGACCGGGCAGGGGCTGGCGTTCCGCGGCGCGCTGTCCGAGGTGGCCGAGGCCTCGCCCGAACACCGGCGTGCCGCGGTGATCTCGGCCCTGTTCGTGGTGGCCTACGCGGGCATCTCGGTCCCGGTGATCGGCGTGGGCCTGCTGACGGGCCCCATCGGCCTGGAGGGCGCGGGCCTGGTGTTCATCGCGTGCATGGCCGTCCTGGTCTCGACGGCGGCCGCCTATCTGCTCAGGCGGCCGGCCCCGGCCAGGACGTGACTCCCGCGTCCGTCACGACGACGCCCGGGACACCAGCTCCGTGGCCAGGACCATCTGGCGTCGTTCCAGGCCCCGGGAGGCCGAGGGGCGGCGGTCGGCGATCTCCGTGAGGAGGAGGTCGATCATGCGGTGGCCCATCTCCTCGATGGGCTGGCGGACGCTGGTGAGGGGCGGGTCCATGTGGCGGGCGATGGCGGAGTCGTCGTAGCCGACGAGCGCCACGTCTTCGGGGATGCGGCGGCCCGCCTCGCGCAGGGCCTGGCGGGCACCGGCCGCGGTGACGTCGGAGGCGGCGAACACCGCGTCCAGGGTGGGGCGGCGCTCCAGCAGGGCCGCCATGGCGCGGTGGCCGCCCTCCTCCGTGAAGTCGCCCGGCTCGATCAGCGCCTCGTCCCCCTCGTGGCCCGCGTCGCTCAGGGCCGCGCGGTAGCCGTCGATACGGCGCTGGGCGCCGTAGACGTCGAGGTGTCCGGTGATGTGGGCTATCTGTCGGCGGCCACCGGACAGCAGGTGCTCGACGGCCTGGCGGGCGCCGCCGTAGTTGTCGGAGTCGACCGACGGGAGGGTCTCCGCCGAGGAGCGCGGGCCGCTGATCACCGCGGGTATCTCCAGCTGGGCCAGCAGGTCGGGCAGCGGATCGTCGGCGTGCACGGAGACCAGCAGGACGCCGTCCACCCGGTGGGCCGCCAAGTACTGGGCGAGGCGGCGGCGTTCACGGTCGCTGCCCGCGAAGATCAGCAGCAGCTGCATCTCCGTGTCGGAGAGCGCCGCCCCGACGCCCTTCAGCATGTCCGAGAAGTACGGCTCCGAGAAGAACCGGGTCTCCGGCTCGGGGACGACCAGCGCGATCGCGTCCGTGCGGTTCGCCGCCAGGGCGCGCGCCGCGGTGTTCGGGACGTAGCCGAGCTCCGCGACCGCCGCCTCGACGGCCGCGCGGGTCGCGTCGCTGACCCGGGGTGAGCCGTTGATCACCCGGGAGACGGTGCCGCGGCCGACACCGGCGCGCGCCGCCACCTCTTCGAGGGTGGGCCGGCCACCGCTTCGGCCCCGCGCTCCGTGGCTTGCCATGGGCTCCGCCTTCCCGTCCACACCCGCACTCTGCGGCTGGCCTGGAATTTAACAGGCTCGTCAGCTGTAGTGACCGCCACCGAGGGCCTCCCGCCCCCGGCCTCCGCTTGCGCCGGACGAGCCGGACCGACCGGCTCGATACCGCCGGCCCCGGCCGCAATGGACCCCGGCCCGGGTCCAGTTAACGGCCCGATAACTGAACGCATCTCGCCCTGTCCGGTCCCTTGACACCCCCGCCCCGACCCGCGAACCTTCAACACATCACTGGTGGGAGCGCTCCCACACTACCTGACACATACACAACCCGCACGTTCCCCGCCCGAGCCGCAGCGAGTAAAAACGGGTCCAACAATGCAGTTGGCCGGGGGGTCGGCACGTCAGGGCAACAGGAGGACGACATGCGAGCACGCATCCGAACCGCCCGCAAGGCGATGGTCGTCGCGGCCGTCGCATCGCTGGGCGCCGGGCTGCTGGCCGGCTGTGCCGACGACGGCGGCGACGACAGTTCCGGCTCCTCGTCCGGCGACGGCAGCGGCAAGACCACGATCTCGGTGGGGCTCTTCGGCACCATGGGCTTCAAGGAGGCCGGCCTCTACGACGAGTACGAGAAGCTGAACCCGAAGATCAAGATCGAGCAGAATGTCGTGGAGCGGAACGAGAACTACTACCCGGCGCTGCTGAACCACCTCACCACCAACAGTGGTCTGCTGGACGTCCAGGCCGTCGAAGTCGCCAACATCGCCGAGGTCACGGCCACCCAGGCCGACAAGCTCGAGGACCTGTCCAAGGTCTCGGGCGTCAGCGAGAGCAACTGGCTCGACTGGAAGTGGCAGCAGGCCACCACCAAGGACGGCAAGACGATCGGCCTCGGCACCGACGTCGGCCCGATGGCGATCTGCTACCGCACGGACCTCTTCAAGCAGGCGGGTCTGCCCACCGACCCGGCCGAGGTCGGCAAGCTGTGGGCCGGTGACTGGGCCAAGCTCGTCGACGTCGGCGAGCGCTACAAGTCGAAGGCGCCCGAGGGCACCTTCTTCATGGACTCCCCCGGCGGTCTGATCAACGCGATCCTGGGCAGCGAGAAGGAGAAGTTCTACGACGCCTCCGGCAAGGTCATCTACAAGACCAACCCCGCCGTGAAGGCCGCCTTCGACCTGACCTCCGAGGCCGCCGAGAAGGGCCTGGTGCAGTCGCAGACGCAGTTCCAGCCGTCCTGGAACTCCACGATCGCCAACAACAAGTTCGCCACGATCGCCTGCCCGCCGTGGATGCTGGGCACGATCAAGGGCAACGCGAAGCCGGACGCGGCCGGCAAGTGGGCCGTGGCCGAGGCGCCCAAGGGCGGCAACTGGGGCGGCACCTTCCTCACCGTGCCGAAGAGCGGCAAGAACGTGAAGGAGGCCCAGAAGTTCGTGGCCTGGCTGACCGCGCCGGAGCAGCAGGCGAAGCTGTTCAAGGTGCAGGCCAGCTTCCCGAGCGCCCCGTCCTCCTACACGATGCCCGAAGTGACGGGCGCCACGAACGAGATGACGGGTAAGCAGGAGATCGGCCCGATCTTCGCCGAGGCCGCCAAGGCCGCCCCGGTCCAGGTGATCGGCCCGAAGGACCAGATCATCATGCAGGGCCTGTCGGACAACGGCGTGATCCTGGTGACGAAGGGCAAGTCGGCCAAGGAGGCCTGGGAGTCCGCGGTCAAGTCCATCGACAACAAGCTGGACCAGTGACCCGGATGACCACCCGTCACGACACCGCCGCGCCCCCCGTGGAGGGGGGCGCGGCCCCGGGCCGCCCGCCCGGCGACGCCGCGGGGGCGGAGAAGGAGCGGCGGCGCCGGGACCGGCTGTCCCGTCGCTGGCAGCGGGACCTGCGCTGGAGCCCGTACGCCTTCGTGTCCCCGTTTTTCCTGCTGTTCGTCGCGTTCGGCCTGTTCCCGCTGATCTACACGGGCTGGGCCTCGCTGCATCAGGTGGAGCTGACCGCGCCGACCGACATGAACTGGGTCGGGCTGCGCAACTACACCCGGCTGTTCGACGACGAGTTCTTCTGGAACGCGGCGAAGAACACCCTGACCATCGGCATCATCTCCACCGTCCCGCAGCTGCTGATGGCGATGGGCATCGCCCACATCCTCAACTACAAGCTGCGGGCCTCGACCTTCTTCCGGGTCGCGATGCTCGCGCCGTACGCGACGTCGATCGCCGCCGCCTCGCTGGTGTTCGTGCTGCTCTTCGGCCGCGACTACGGCATGATCAACTGGGCGCTGGACTTCGCCGGCATCGACCCGCTCGACTGGCAGAACGACAAGTGGCCCTCGCAGATCGCCGTCTCGACGATCATCATTTGGCGCTGGACCGGCTACAACGCGCTGATCTACCTGGCCGCGATGCAGGCCATCCCGCACGACCTGTACGAGTCGGCGGCGCTGGACGGGGCCAACCGCTGGCAGCAGTTCATCCATGTGACCCTGCCGGCGCTGCGTCCGACGATCCTGTTCACCGTGGTCGTCTCGACGATCGGGGCGAGCCAGGTGTTCGGCGAGCCGCTGCTGTTCGACGCCAACAAGGGCACGTCCGGCGGTGCCGAGCACCAGTTCCAGACG
This sequence comes from Streptomyces sp. NPDC055506, assembly GCF_053643595.1. Lineage (NCBI taxonomy): Bacteria > Bacillati > Actinomycetota > Actinomycetes > Kitasatosporales > Streptomycetaceae > Streptomyces > Streptomyces sp. NPDC055506. The sequence goes on from NZ_JBSHKH010000125.1 coordinate 5,859, forward strand.
CTCGGCCTGTACCTGTACGAGCAGGGCTGGGTCGCCCAGCATCTGGGCCGTGCCTCGGCGATCGCCTGGACGATGTTCCTGATCCTGATCGTCATCGGCATCGTCAACTACGTCATCTCGCGCCGGCTGCGCGCCAGTAGTTAAGGAGTGGTGGCCGTGACGACGACTGTGACGCCCCCCGACGCGCCGCCGCCCGGTGCGCCCGTGAAGGAGTCCAAACGCCCGCGCCTGCCGAAGTCCGCCCGGGCCGGCGGGCAGCTGCACGGCGGTCCGATCGCCTACGCGATCCTGATCGTGTTCACGATCGTCTCGTTGTTCCCGCTGGTGTGGACGGCGATCGCCGCCTCGCGTGACAACCAGCGGCTCGCGCAGACGCCTCCACCGTTCTGGTTCGGTTCCGGACTGTTCGACAAGCTGGAGATCGCCTGGAAGGACGCCAATCTCGGTGAGGCGTTCCTCAACACCACGATCGTGGCGGGTGTTTCGGCGGCCACGATCGTCTTCCTGTCGACGATCGCCGGTTTCGCCTTCGCCAAGCTGCGGTTCCGGGGCCGTGGCGCGCTGATGCTGATCGTGATCGGCACGATGATGGTGCCGCCGCAGCTGAGCGTGATCCCGCTGTACATGATGGTCGCCAAGCTCGACTGGACGGACCAGTTGCAGGCGGTGATCTTCCCGTCGCTGGTGAGCGCGTTCGGTGTGTTCTTCATGCGGCAGTACCTGCTCCAGGCGCTGCCGGACGAGATCATAGAGGCCGCCCGGGTCGACGGGGCGAGCAGCTGGCGCGTGGTGTGGCACGTGGTGTTCCCGGCGGCGCGGCCGGCGATGGCCGTGCTCGGCATGCTGACGTTCGTGCAGACCTGGAACGACTTCATGTGGCCGTTCCTGGTGCTGACCCAGATGGGCAACCCGACCGTGCAGGTCGCGGTCGCGGGCCTGGGCCGCGGGTACACCCCCGACCAGTCCCTGATCATGGCGGGCGCGCTGCTGGGCACGCTGCCGCTGCTGCTGGTCTTCGCGATCTTCGGCAAGCAGATCGTGGGCGGCATCATGCAGGGCGCCGTGAAGGGCTGACGCCCTCGCCCGTTCTCCAGGGGGCCGGACCGGTGCAGCTCCGGCCCCCGCTCGTGAACTCCCTTTTTCCCCTCCACCCGTCGCCTCTCCACGACCCCCAATGGGAGCGCTTCCATGCCTGACTCCGAGAACTCGGCCACCGCGGTGACCTTCCCTCCCGCCTTCGTCTGGGGCGCGGCCACCTCCGCGTACCAGATCGAGGGTGCGGTGCGGGAGGACGGCCGTACGCCGTCGATCTGGGACACCTTCAGCCATACACCGGGCAAGACCGTCGGCGGCGACCACGGTGACATCGCTGTCGACCACTACCACCGCTACCGCGAGGACGTGGCGATGATGGCGGACCTGGGCCTGGGCGCCTACCGCTTCTCCGTCTCGTGGTCGCGGGTGCAGCCGACCGGCCGGGGCCCGGCCGTCCAGAAGGGCCTGGACTTCTACCGCCGGCTGGTCGACGAGCTGCTGTCCAAGGGCATCAAGCCGGCCGTCACGCTCTACCACTGGGATCTCCCGCAGGACCTGGAGGACGCGGGCGGCTGGCCCGAGCGCGACACGGCGTACCGCTTCGCGGAGTACGCGCAGATCGTCGGTGAGGCGCTGGGTGACCGCGTCGAGCAGTGGATGACGCTCAACGAGCCGTGGTGCAGCGCGTTCCTGGGCTACGCGTCCGGGGTGCACGCGCCGGGCCGTACGGATCCGGCGGCCTCGCTGCGTGCCGCGCACCATCTGAACCTGGCGCACGGGCTGGCCTCGTCGGCGCTGCGGTCGGTGATGCCGGCCCGCAACCAGGTCGCGATCGCCCTCAACTCCGCTACCGTGCGGCCGCTCTCCCAGAGCCCCGCGGACCTGGCGGCGGCCAAGAAGATCGACGACCTGGCCAACGGGGTCTTCCACGGCCCGATCCTGCACGGGGCCTACCCGGAGTCGCTGTACGCGGCGACGGCGGAACTCACCGACTGGGACTACGTCCTGGACGGCGACCTGACGCTGATCAACCAGCCGCTGGACGCGCTGGGCCTCAACTACTACACGCCCGCGCTGGTCTCGGCGGCGGACGCGGCGGCGGAGGGGCCGCGTGCCGACGGCCATGGGTCGAGCGACCACTCGCCGTGGCCGGCCGCGGGCGATGTCGCCTTCCACCAGACGCCCGGTGACCGCACGGAGATGGGCTGGACGATCGACCCGACGGGTCTGCACGAGCTGATCATGCGCTACACCCGGGAGGCGCCGGGCCTGCCGCTGTACATCACGGAGAACGGCGCGGCCTACGACGACAAGATCGACTCGGACGGCCGGGTGCACGACCCGGAGCGGGTCTCCTACCTCCACGGCCATCTCTCCGCGGTCCGCCGCGCGATCACCGACGGCGCGGACGTCCGCGGCTACTTCCTGTGGTCCCTGCTGGACAACTTCGAGTGGGCGTACGGCTACGGCAAGCGCTTCGGCGCGGTGTACGTGGACTACGCGACGCTCCAGCGGACGCCGAAGTCCAGCGCGCTGTGGTACGGGAAGGCGGCCCGCACCGGGGCGCTGCCGCCACTGGAGCCGGCCGCGTAGGCCACCCCCTGGGGAAGCGGGAAGGGGCGCGGCACCCGGCGGGGGGTGCCGCGCCCCGCTGTCCGGTCAGCCCTTGTTGGCCCCCAGGGTCAGGCCGCTGACGAACTGGCGCTGGAGGACGAAGTAGACGATCAGGGTCGGGATAGCGGTGAGCAGGGCGCCGGCGGCTACCAGGTTGGGGTCGGTGAAGTACTGGCCGGAGAGGTTGCTCAGCGCCGAGGTGATCGGCATGTTCTCGCCGGTGGAGATGAGCACGATGGCCCAGAAGAAGTCGTTGTAGATCCAGATGGAGAGCAGGGTCGCGAGGGCGGCCATCGCGGGCTTGCACAGGGGCAGCACGATCTGCCAGTACAGCCGCCAGACGGAGGCGCCGTCGACCAGGGCGGCCTCGGTCAGCTCGTGCGGCAGCGAACGCATGTAGTTGCTGAGCACGAACGCGCAGAAGCCGGACTGGAACGCCACATGGATCAGCACCAGGCCGAGCGCGGAGTCGTACAGCTTGCCGCTCATCGTGATGCCGGGCAGGTCGATCAGCAGGTACAGCCGGTACAGCGGGGTGATGATGACCTGCTGGGGCAGCAGATTGCCCGCCGTGAAGAGCAGCAGCAGCGACAGATTGACCCGGAAGTCGAAGCGGCTGACGTAGAAGGCGACCATCGACGACAGCAGCAGCGTCAGCAGCACCGCCGGGACGGCGATGATCAGGGTGTTCACGAAGTAGTGCGTCATGTCGGACTGCTGATACGCGTTGGTGAAGTTGTCGAGGGTCAGCTTGTCGGGCCAGGAGACGTAGCCCTTCTCGCTGGTCTCCGCGTACGGCCGCATCGCCGCGAGCAGCGCCCACAGCAGGGGCGCGAGCCAGGCGAGCGCCGTGACGACGAGGAAGGTGTGCAGCAGGATCCGGGCGGGGCGGATCGGGGTGCGCTGCTTCGGAGCGCCTGCGACGGTGCTCATGCGCGCCGCTCCTTCCGGAAGGTGGCGATCAGATACGGAATGATCACCGCGAGCGAGATCACCAGCAGGACCACGGCGATGGCGGAGCCGTATCCGATGCGGCTGGACTCGCCGATGATGTTGTTGGTCACGAGGATCGACAGCAGTTCGGTGCCCTGGGCGCCCTTGTTGAAGACGAAGACCAGGTCGAAGGCGCGCAGTGCCTCGATGATGGTGACCACCAGGACGACGGTGTTGGTGGGCCGGAGGGTGGGGAAGACGACGTTCTTGAACGTCTGCCACTCGCCCGCGCCGTCCAGGGCGGAGGCCTCGCGCAGGGCGGGGTCGACGCCCTTCAGGCCGGCCAGGTACAGGATCATCATGTAGCCGGCGTGCCGCCAGGACGCGGCGATCAGTACGGCCCACAGATTGAGGTCGGGGTCGCCGATCCAGTCGATGTAGTGGCCGGGCTCGTTGGCGCCGATGACGCTGTTGATCAGGCCCGTGTCGGGGTTGTAGACCAGCTGCCAGACGAACCCGATGACCGCGAGCGACATCACGACCGGCAGGAAGAACGCGGTCTGGTAGACGCGGCTGAAGCGGATCCTCTTGTCGAGCTGCACGGCGAGGAACAGCCCGAAGGGCGTGGGCAGCAGGATGAGCACCACGAACCAGACGAGGTTGTGCTCGACGGCAGGCCAGAACTGCGGGTTGCTGGTGAACAGTTCCCGGAAGTTCTGCAGGCCCACCCACTGGATGGAGTCGAAGCCGATGCCGTTCCAGCTGGTGAAGGCCAGCGCGATGGAGGCGAGCGCCGTCAGCCACACCAGGGCGATGTGCAGGATCGTCGGCAGGCCCGCCATCAGACCGAGCGTGATCCGGTCGCGGCGGGTGAGGAGGCGACGGTGGCCCGTCGGGCTCTTGCGGGGAGCGGCCCCCGGAGACGGCTCGGCGGCCGCCTCCGGGTTCTCGGTGGTGGTGTCGGTGCTCATGCGGAAGCGAAGATCGTCTTCTTCTGGCGCTCGATCGACGAGAGGATGCTGTCGACGTTCTTGGGGTTGCGGACGAAGTTCTGCAGCGCGGGCTGCATCACCGTGGAGGTGAAGTCCGGGCGGGAGTCGCGGTCCATGAACTGCGTCAGGCTCTTCGCGCCCGAGATCATCTCGAAGGACTTCTTCTGCAGCGCGGTGTAGGAGGAGGTGTCGGCCTTGGTGGAGGCGGCCACCACGCTGGAGTCGGCCTTGAGGTAGATCTGTTCGGCCTCGGGCGTGCCGAGGTACTCCAGCAGCTTGGCCGCGCCCGCCCTGTTCTTCGGCGCCTTGGAGAGCATGAAGCCGTCGGTGGGTGCCTCCACGGTGTCCTGCCCGAAGGCCGGGTCGATCTCCGGGAAGGCGAAGAAGTCCAGGTCGTCCAGGTCGGCCTTGTCGGTGAACTGCTGGCCGACGAAGGTGCCCAGCAGATACATGCCCGCCTTCTTCGCCACCAGCGTCTGCGCCGCGTCCTGCCAGGTGCGGCCCACCGCGCCGTCCTGGTGGTAGGGCAGGATCTCCGTCCAGTGGTCGAAGACCTTGCGCACCTTGGCGTCGGTCCAGGAGGCCTTGCCCGCCATCAGCTCGACATGGAAGTCGTAGCCGTTGGTGCGGAAGTTGATCTGGTCGAAGGTGCCCATCGCGGGCCAGGCGTCCTTGTCGCCGAAGGCGATCGGGACCAGCCCGTCCTTCTTCATCCGCTTGCACAGGGCGACGAAGTCGTCCCAGGTGGTGGGGACCTCGTAGCCGTGCTGGGCGAAGACGCTCTTGCGGTAGAAGACCGCCCACGGGTAGGTGTACAGCGGCACGAAGTAGTACTTACCGTCCTCGCCCTTGCTGAGCTTCTTCATCGCCTCGGGGAAGTCCCCGCCGATCTTCTGCCACACGTCGTCGATCGGGGCGGTGAGCTTCTTCGACGCGAAGAACTGCATCCGGTAGCCCGCGAACCAGGTGAACACGTCGTCCGGCGTGCCCTGCAGATAGGAGTTGATCTGCTCCTGGAACGTGTTGTGGTCCTTGGTGTTCACGTCGACCTTGATGCCGGACTTCTTCGTGAAGGCGGCGTAGATCTCGGCGAACGCCTTCTTCGGCACCGCGTCCGAGGAGTTCGACCCGAGGCTGACCGTCTTCGGATCGGCGGCCGTGCCGCTGCCGCCGCAGGCGCTCAGCAGGGGTATGCCGGCGCCGAGCAGGGCGGCGCCGCCGACGCCGCGCAGCAGGGTGCGGCGGCTGGGAGCGGGGAGAGCGAGTCCCGAGGGAGAGAGGTCGTGCATGAACGGCTCCTGAGGGCAGGGTTCGGCCACGAGGGGTGTGGCGTGAAACCCGGTCGTAATCGACCAGAAATCAACTTGACCGAACACGGTGGCGCAATGACAGCCGTATGTCCGGTCATGCGTCAAGAGGCGTTGACGTCATTTGTCGAAACGTGACCGACCGTGAGAGCGGCTCGGTCAGGCGGAGCGGGAGCGCTGGTAGGCGGCGGCCAGCCTGCCGGGGCGCCGGCGTCGCACCACACCGCGCGGGCCCCTGCCGACCGGTGCCCTCCCGGCCGGCTGGATCCAGATCCGCACCTCGGTCCCGCCGAGCACGGAGGAGCCGATCCGTACGTCCCCGCCGGTCGACTCGGCGAGCCGGCGCACGATGTCCAGGCCGAGCCCGGTCGAGCCGTCGCTCCCGGAGCCGCGGCCCCGCGCCATCGCGGCCTCAGGGTCGGGTATGCCGGGGCCCGCGTCGGACACGAGGACGATCACCGCGTCCTCGCCGTTGTGCAGGTCGACCGCGAAGGCGGTGCCCTCCGGGGTGTGCCGGAAGACGTTGCCGAGCAGCGCGTCGAGCGCGGCGGCCAGGTCGGCGCGGGCCACGGGTATGCGCACCGGCCGCTCGGCCCCGGCCACCCGCCACTTGCGGCCCTCGTCCTCCGCCAGCGCCGACCAGAACGCCATCCGCTCCCGGACCACCTCGGCCGCGTCGCACCCGGCGCCCGGACCGGCCGCCGCCGTCTGTGGTTTGGCCTCCCGGGCCGTGCGGATGATGGTGTCGACCTCGCGCTCCAGCTGCTCGACCGCGGTCCGGGTCTGGTCGGCCGCCGGTCCCTCGCCGAGCGAGGCGGTGTTCAGCCGCAGCACGGTCAGGGGCGTACGCAGCCGGTGGGACAGGTCGGCCGCCAGCTCCCGTTCGTTCGCCAGCAGTTGGACGACCTGGTCGGCCATGGAGTTGAAGGCGACCGCCGCGAGCCGCAGTTCGGTCGGGCCCTCCTCGGGCACCCGGGCGCCCAGCTTGCCCTCTCCCAGTTCATGCGCCCCCTCGACCAGGCGTTTCGCGGGCCGGACCATCCGCACGCCCAGCCGGTCGGCGACCGCGACCGAGCCGAGGATCAGCGCGACACCGACCGCGGCGAGCACCGCCCAGGCCGTGCCCAGGCCGTTGGTGACCTCGGACTCCGGTACGTACACCTCCACGACCGCGATCTCACCGGTGCTCAGCGCGACCGGCTGGAGCAGCGTCGAGCCGCCGGCGACACCGGTGGAGGAGGCGCGGCCCAGTTTCCGCACGGCCGCGATGTCCTGGTCGGCGGCGCGCTGCCGCCCGAGCTCGATGGCGTCCTGGCCGTCGCCCGCCGGCAGGTGCACGGCCATCCCGGCGTCGGAGCCGGCGGAGGCGACGACCCGTTCGAGCTGATCGCGGTCGGTGGTGATGGACAGGGCGGGGGCGACGGCCGCGGCCTCCCGCTCGGCATTGGAGAAGGCGCGGTCCCGGGCCATCTCGCGGATGACGAGCCCGAGCGGCACCGCGAAGGCGAGCACGACCATGGTGGTCACCGCCAGCGACACCTTGACCAGGGCCCACCTCATCGCGGCACCTCCGCCCCCGGTGGTTCGAGCTTCACACCAACGCCCCTCAGAGTGTGCAGATAGCGCGGGTTCGCGGCCGTCTCGCCCAGTTTCCTGCGCAGCCAGGACAGATGGACGTCGATGGTCTGGTCGTCGCCGTACGACTGCTGCCACACCTCGGCGAGCAGTTCCTTGCGGGGGACGACGACGCCGGGCCTGCGGGCCAGGAAGGCGAGCAGGTCGAACTCGCGGCGGGTGAGGTCGAGCCGGGCGCCGTCGAGCTCGGCCTGGCGCCGCAGTGGGTCGACGGTCAGACCGCCGACCCGGATCACCGGGGACGGCTCCCCCTCCCCGGCTCCGGAGCGGGCACGGCGCAGCACGGCCGCCATGCGGGCCGACAGGTGTTCGACCGAGAAGGGCTTGGTCAGATAGTCGTCCGCTCCCGCGTTCAGCAGCCGGACGATCTCCGTCTCGTCGTCCCGGGCCGTGGCGACGATCACTGGCACGTCCGTGATGCCGCGCAGCATCTTCAGGGCCTCGGACCCGTCGAGGTCGGGCAGTCCGAGGTCCAGGATCACCACGTCGAAGCGGACATGGGCGACCTCGCGCAGCGCCTCCAGTGCCGTACCCACGCTGCGCACGGTGTGCGAGGCGTCGGTCAGGTGCCGGATGAGCGCCGAGCGTACGAACTGGTCGTCCTCGACCACGAGTACACGTGCCATGCGCCGCACCGTACGCCATCTCGAACAGCCGGGTACGGGCCTGTGGACAACTCTCGCTTGTGGACAACTCGTGGGACGCGTGGGGCAGTATGGCCAGCGATGCGCAGAGGACTCGTACACGTACTGGCCTGGCTGCTCGCCACGGGCGCGGCGGTCACGCTGTCGTGGTGGGGTGTCCACACGGTGATGGCGGGCACGGCCTACGACCCGCCGCGCGCCCTGCCCATCAAGGCCGCCGACGCGACCAGGCAGAAGCCGGAGCCGTCGGCCGCACCGACGCGGGCGCCGAGTCCCGCGCAGCGCACTCCGAGCGCACGGCCCGCTCCGAAGAAGCCGAGCCCGGCCCCCACCGAGCCGTCCAGCCCCTCCCCCAGGACCCCCGCCTCCGCCTCCGCACCCGGAGAGGTCAAGAGCTACGACACCGACGGCGGGCGGGTCGTCTTCGACCTCGGGCGGACCTCCGCCTCCCTGGTCTCGGCGACCCCCGGGGCGGGCTGGTCGATGCAGGTGTGGAAGACGGAGTCGTGGATCCGCGTGGAGTTCTCCTCGGGCGCGGACCGGGTGTCGGTGTTCTGCACCTGGCACGACGGACCGCCGCGCGTGGAGATCGGGAACTACTGAGCGAAGTACGGAGTGCCGTACGGGGTCACGCGCCGTACGGGGTCATCTGAACACCGACGCCGGCGGCGCGGGGGACGCCACCGCCGCGAGGTCCGTCACGGGCACGGCCCCGCCGGTGAAGTCGGTGAGCGTCCTGCCGTGTTCGACCCGGCCGGGATGCGGGTCGGAGGCGGCGCGGCGGGTCAGTTCGGCGACGGGCAGCGGGTGGTCGGAGGCGACCAGGACGGCGTTCCCGAAACGCTTGCCGCGCAGCACCGTCGGGTCGGCGACCAGCGCGAGCTGTTCGAAACGGGCGGCGGCGGTGGCGATCTGGCCGCGCAGGTGGGCCAGCGGCGGCCCGTCGGCGAGGTTCGCGGCGTAGACACCGCCGGGCTTGAGGGCCCTGCGCACATCGTCGAGGAACTCGGTCGAGGTCAGATGGGCCGGTGTCCGGGCCCCGCTGAACACATCGGTGACGACGAGATCGGCCCAGCCGTCCGGCACCTTGGCGAGGCCCTCGCGGGCGTCGACGGACCGCACCCGGATCCGGGCGTTCGAATCCAACGGCAGCTCGCGGCGGACCAGTTGCACGAGGGCGGCGTCCCGTTCGACGACCTGCTGGGTGGAGCGGGGCCGGGTGGCGGCGACATAGCGGGCGAGGGTGAACGCGCCGCCGCCGAGGTGCACGGCGTGCACGGGCCGGCCGGGCGGGGCGGCGAGGTCGACGACGTGCCCGAGCCTGCGCTGGTACTCGAAGGACAGGTACGCGGGATCGTCCAGGTCGACGTGCGACTGCGGGGCTCCGTCGATCACCAGGGTCCAGGCGCGGGCCCGCTCGCGGTCGGGGATCAGCTCGGCGAGCCCGCCGTCGACGCTCTCGACGACGGCCTCCGCGTCGGCCTGTCTGCGCCGGCCGCCCCTCGACTTTCCCATGGGGTCATTATCGGGGTCCGGTCGGCAGGCCGGGCATACGCTCCCGGGCGGCGGCTCCGGCTCCGGCCCCTCAGCGGCGGCTGTCCGCCCGCGCGCCTCAGCGGCAGCTGTCCGCCGCCTTGATCATCCGGGCCGCCTCCCCCAGGGCCTCGCGCAGCACCGCGGGGTCCGTCGCGAGGTCCGCCTCCCCGGGCGGCAGCAGCCAGTCCGAGCCTTCCACCGGCGGCTCGGGGGCCAGGGTCGCGCCGCGCCCGTCGGTCCCGGTGCAGGTGCTCCCCGGCATGTCCCACGCCTCGGCCGTCCCCGGCGGCACCAGGAAGCCCAGCGTGCCGCCCCCGTCGTCGTGCAGGACGGGTCCGACCGCTTCCGCGGTGCCGCGCCGGAGGATGTCGACGGCCTCCAGCCCCTGCCGGGCCGGCACCGTCACGACATCGCAGCTGATCTCCATCCCGGCCTCCTTCCGGATCCTTCAACGCGGCCGCCCGTCAACGGCTACGGCGGAAGTCAGCCGCAAAGGATGGCAGTTCATGGCAGATCACGTATGAGATATCCGGTTTGTAGCCAAACCCAGCGTGACGACTCCGGCACAGCAGGTACGTTCTTGCTCGCCGGACACAGGGCATGGCCTTACGGGCAACCCGTATAAGTCTCCCCATTTCCGGCATGGTTCGACGGTTCGCACGAGAGGACCCGGCCATGGCGTCGTCAACAGTGACTTCGTCCCGACCCGATCGGCCGCCACGGCCGAACCTCGCCTTCCGGCAGTTGCGCGGACAGCGCTCGCCGGCCGAGTTCGCCGCGGTGATCCGCCGGGCCGCCCTCGAGATCGGCGAGCAGGTCAGCTGTGACGCGCGGTACATCGGCCGCGTCGAGGCGGGTGAGATCCGCTGCCCCAACTACGCGTACGAACGGGTGTTCCTGCATATGTTCCCAGGCCGCACGCTCACCGACCTGGGGTTCGCACCCCGCTCGTCAGTACGCGGACGCCGGGCGCGCGACACCGAGGACGCGCCCCTGACGTACACCTCGAACCCGGCGAACGCCACGAGTGAGACCAGCGGGGCGTGCGAGCCGTATGAAACGCAGAACCCGTACGACCCGCACCACCCGCACGACACCTACGAGGAGAGCGACGTGCTACGTCGCGCATTCATGACCAGCGGGGGCGCCACCGTGGCCGCCGCCTCGCTGGGACCCGTCGGCCTCGCCCTCGACGCCTCGGCGGCACAGCGCCCCGTGCGCCGCGCCGGGGCGAGTGACGCGGGTGCCCTGGAAGAAGCGGTCCGCCGTATCCGGCTGCTCGACGACCGGCACGGGGCCGACGGCCTCTACCGCCGCGCGGCCGCCCCGCTGCGTGCCGCCTACGCCCTGCTGGACGCCGGCGCGACCCGGCAGACCACGGCGGACCGGCTCTACTCCGGCGCCGGTGAACTGGCCATCTCCGTGGGCTGGCTGGCCCACGACTCGGGACGCTTCGACGACGCCCGCTCCCACTACGCGGAGGCACTGGCGACCGCCCGGATGACCGGCGATCCCGGCCTGGAGGCGCACGCCTTCTGCAATACGGCGTTCCTCGCGCGCGACGCGGGCCGGCCGCGCGAGGCGGTCCGGGCGGCCCAGGCCGCACAGCGCGTCGCCCGGCCCGTGGCCTCGGCCCGGCTGATGTCGCTGCTCGCGCTGCGCGAGGCGGGCGGCTGGGCGGGACTCGCCGACCGCGTCGGCTGCGAGCAGGCACTGGCCCGGGCGCAGACCCTCTTCGACCGCGGCACCTCGGAGGCCGACCCCGAGTGGATGAGCTTCTACGGAGAGGCCGAACTGGAAGGTCTGGAGGCGCAGTGCTGGTCCGCGCTCGGCGACTGGCGCCGGGCGGCGCGGCACGCCCGGCGGGCGGCGGACCTTCAGGATCCGCACTTCACGCGGAACATCGCGCTGTACACGGCGGAGCTGGCGGACGACCTCGCGCGGGGCGGACGGCCCGACGAGGCGGCGGTGGCGGGGATGCGGGTGCTGGATCTGCTGGAGGAGGTCCAGTCGTCCCGGATCCAGACGATGCTGGCGGCCACGGCGCGCGTGCTGCTGCCGCATCGCAGGGCTTCGGGGGTGTCGGCGTTCCTGGAGCGGCATGCGTCGACGCCGAGGATCACCTAGCCCGCCAGGTGCCCGATGTCGTTCCAGCTCTCGATCGCCGGCTCGCCGTACGCCCATCCCAGTACCGACAAGGACGTCGGATTCAGCCGTATTCGTGCCGCGAAGTCGATCGGCAGGCCCAGCCATCGTGCCCCGAGGGTGCGCAGGATGTGCCCATGGGCGAAGACCAGGACGTCACGGTCCTCGGAGCACGCCCAGGAGACCACCTCGTCCGCCCGGGCCGTCACCTCGGCGAGGGTCTCGCCCCCGGGGACGCCGTCGCGCCAGATCAGCCAGCCGGGCCGGACGGCCTGGATGTCCGCCGGGGTCATGCCCTCGTAGGCCCCGTAGTCGACCTCCAGCAACGCGTCCCAGGCACCCGCGCGGTCGCCGAAACCGGCCAGTTCACATGTCTCACGCGCGCGTGCCAGCGGGCTGGTGCGCACCTCGACGCCGGGCAGGCCGTCGTACGGGGCCCGGTGCAGGCGCTCGCCGAGCAGCTTGGCGCCACGCCTGCCCTCCTCCAAGAGGGGTACGTCGGTCCTGCCGGTGTGCTTGCCGGACAGGGACCACTCGGTCTGTCCGTGCCGGGCCAGCAGGATGCGCGGAGCCATGGAGGACCTTTCCGGAAGAAAAACGCGAGCGGAACTCCTCCATCATCGCGCACGCTGGTCGCGGGCAACCCGGGGGGCGATCTCTGCGTCTTTGAGGTGCGGAGGGCGCCCCCAGGGCGCGCACACGCACCGTAAAGTGGCACGACCGGCCGGCGGGGAGCCGCGACGACGAAGGGGGAGGGCGATCGGATGCCGCACACCGAGACACCGGGCACCGAGGCGGCCCCTGCGCCCCGGCTGCGCTGGTGGACGGAGCTGCCGCTCATCCTGCTGGTGTACGCGTGCTACTCGGCGGGCCGGCTCCTCGTGCGGGGCGACGTGTCCGGGGCGGTCGACAACGGTCTGGCGATCCTGCGCGTCGAGAAGGCGCTGTTCCTCAACGCCGAGCACCCGCTCAACCGCCTCTTCACGAACGAGGCGTGGATAGGCATACCGGCGGACTTCTGGTACGCGTCGCTGCACTACCTGGTCACGCCGGCGATCCTCATATGGCTCTTCCGCTCCCGGACCGTGCGCTACCGCGCGGCCCGCACCTGGCTGTGGACGTCGACGTTCGTCGGCCTGATCGGCTTCACCCTGCTGCCGACCTGCCCGCCCCGGCTGCTCGACGCGAGCCACGGCTTCGTGGACACCATGGCCCAGTACAGCTCGTACGGCTGGTGGGGCGGCGAGGCGAGCGCCCCGCGGGGCCTGGGGGGCATGACCAACCAGTACGCGGCCATGCCGAGCCTGCACGTGGGCTGGGCCCTGTGGTGCGGAGTGATGCTGTGGCGCTACGGCGGTACGCGCACGGCGAAGGCGGCCGCCGTCGCCTACCCGCTGATCACCACGATCGTGGTCATGGGCACCGCCAACCACTACTTCCTCGACGCGGTCGCGGGCGCGGCCGTCATGGGCGTCGGACTGCTGCTGGCGCCGCTGGTGATGCGCGCGGCGGACCGGGTCAGGGCACGGTTCGTGCCGCGGTTCGCGCCGGTCGCGGCGGACTCCGCTGCCGCAGCCGCTTCCTCGGCCTCTGCCGCCGCCACTTCCGCCGTGGGTTCCTCGAATGTCAGTGCCGGATGCCAGACTTCCGCGGGTGAGCGAATTCCACGGCAGCGCGATGCGCGGTTCGGAGCGGGAGCCGAGCCGAGTGCCTCCCCCCAGGACGCGGGGGACGGCGCTCCGGCAGCGGCTCGCTGAGCTGCGCGGGCCCGACGTACCCGCGAAGGCACTGGACGCGCGCGCTCTGGCGGCGCTGGCCGCCAACCCCGGTTGTGCGCGGCGCGCGATCCTCGACGGTGCCGGGGTGAACAAGGCGGAGCTGGCGAGCGCGCTGGGCGCGCCGGCGGCCTTCGGGCAGTCCCAGTTCGCGCTCACCCGGGGCAACGCGTTCGAGGCACGGGTCAAGGCCGACGGCGGCGCGGAGCTGCTGCGGCTGGTGCACGAGAAGCTGGACCGGGGGGCCGAGCCGCCCGCCGAGGCGCGCTTGCCCGACCTCACCGCGACCGGCCCCCAGGGGCGTACGGCGCGTACGGCGCTGGAGCTGCGCGAGGCCACCGCGCACCCGGGCGCGTGGACACTGCTCGACCACCCGATGCTCGCGCTGGACGTCGCGGCCTCCCCGGCGTTCCTGGAGCCGGACGCGGTCGTGGTGCACCCGGACGGCAGCTGGACGGTCGTCGAGATCAAGTCCTTCCCGATGCTGGACGGTTCGGCGGACCCGTCGAAGGTCGGGGCCGCGGCCCGGCAGGCGGCGGTGTACGTGCTGGCGCTGGAGGACGTCGCCGCCCATCTGGATCCGTCCCCGCGCGTGCGGCACCGGATCCTGCTCGTCTGCCCCCGGGACTTCTCGAACCTGCCTGCCGCTTCGGCCGTCGACATCCGCAAGCAGCGGGCGGTGACGGCCCGCCAGCTGGCCCGGCTGACCCGTATCGAGGACATTGCCGACGATCTCCCCGAAGGCACGTGCTTCTCCCCCGAGCTGCCCGCCGACGAGCTGACGGCCGCCGTGGAGTCGGTCCCGGCGACGTACGCGCCCGAATGCCTGTCCGCGTGCGAGCTGGCCTTCCACTGCCGGGGCCGGTCCCGGGAGGCGGGCGCGGTGACGACGCTCGGCCGCCCGGCGCGGGCGGAACTGGGCGGCCTCGAGACCGTCGAGGACGTCCTCGCGGCGGCCCGCGGGGAGGCCGGGGATCCCGGCGACCCGGCGGTGGCGGCGCTGCGGCGGGCGGCGGCCCTGCGCGCGGAGGCACTGGAGGCGGCGTGTCGCTGATCTCCACCCTGGCCCGCCTCGAGGCCGTCAGCACCGGCCGCGCCCAGCCCGCCGCCACCGTCCGGCACCGGCATCTCGGCGACCGCCCGCTGGTGTTCGTGCCGCTCATCACCGCCGGTGAGGCGGGCGCCCCGCTCGGCGCGCTGGTCGGCACCGAGCGGGACGCGCCGCGCCTCCGGGTCGTCCCGCAGCCCCGCGACCGTGACCTCAGGTTCGCCTTCCTCGCCGAACTGGCCGACGTGGTGCTGCCGTACATCGACGCCTACGCCGAGGCGGTGGAGGCCGCCGAGCGCACCGAGACCGACCCGGAGACCGGCAAGCGCGTCAAGGTCGAGGTCGACCTGTGCGCGGACGCCCCGCAGCTGATCGTGCCGAGCCGAGCCGGCATCGACCTGGTGCGGCTGCTCGGCCGCTCCACGCGCTTCCGGCGTACGGCGGAACAGGATCCGGACGCCCCGTATCCGGCGCCGCCCCGGGTGCCGTTGCTCGGGCGGTGGCTGACGCACTTCGGGGAGCGGGCCCGGGTGCCCGGCTCCTCGCTGCTGCTGGCGATGACCGACGTCCTGGGCCGGCACTGGGCGACCGGGCAGTCCACCCTGGAGGACCAGCACCTGGGGGCGCTGCTCGCCTGGATCGACCCGCCGGAGGGCCTGTCCGGTGCCGAGGCGGCGTTGCGGGCCGAGCTGGAGCGGGACGAGCGGGGCCAGCTGACATGTCCCCCGGCAGGTCCGGCCACCGACCCGGCGTTCGACAACAAGCTGCTCGCCCCGGCCATCGAGCGCTACGACCGGGCCCGCACCGCCCACGCCGTCGCCGAGGACGGACTGCAGGCCGACGACCGGCTCGGCTCGCTGACCGCCGCCGAGCGGGAGATCCGCGACCTGGTGCTCAGCCGCACCCGGCCCACCTGGGACGCCATCTGGCGGGGCCTGGACCTGCTGCGGGAGCTGCCCGCCGGGGCGCATGCCGAGGAGCGGTGGACGCGCGACCGCTGGTCCTTCACCGGCCACCGCGACCGGGTCCTGGCGGGCGAACCCCCGCAGCCGCGCCGCGACGACGCGGTGACCGCGGCCAACAAGCTGGCCACGCGCGAGCGCGAACAGGCCCGGCTGGAGGCCCAGGAGGCCCTCGACGACCCCCTGGTGATGGCCGGACGACGGCTGTCCGGGGAGGCGTTCGCGGGCGAGGTCACCGATGTCGTGATGGCGTACAGCGAGGGCAAGCGACCGAGCCCCCGCCCCCTGGTCACGGTCCGTACGGACGACCGGCCGCATCTCGGGGAGCGGACGAAGGTGTACCGGTCGCTCGGCGGGAAGCCGCAGTCGGCGGAGTTCGTCGGGGACGAGGAGGACGGCGCGTACGTGGTGCTGCGGGTCCTCGACAAGATGGGCCGCGGCAAGGAGCCCGAGCCGGGGTCGGTGCCGGAGAAGGGCGACCGGATCTGCTTCACGCTCTTCGAGCACGAGCAGCGGGGCGGCGCGAAGCTGCCCGACCCGGAGGAGACGCCGTGGACGCACGGCGGTCCGCCCGGCGAGCTGACCCTGGAGACGGCCGACCCGGTGACCGAGGAGGATGTCCTGTGACTACGGTCTTCGACCCCTCCGCCGCCGCGACACAGGCCACCGACGCGATCCTCCACGACACGCTGCACGGCACCGCGCGCGGTGTGGTCGTCGACTCCCCGCCCGGTGCGGGCAAGTCCACGCTGGTCGTCCGCGCGGCCCTGGAACTCGCCGAGGCCGGCCACTCCTTGATGGTCGTCGCGCAGACCAACGCCCAGGTCGACGATCTCGTCCTCAGGCTCGCCGAGAAGAACCCCGAGCTGCCGGTGGGCCGGCTGCACAGCAGCGACGCCGACCCGTACGACAAGGCGCTCGACGATCTGCCGAACGTCCGCAAGTCGGCTAAGGCGGGTGACCTCGCGGGGCTGGCCGTGGTGCTCTCCACGGCGGCGAAGTGGGCGCACGTCAAGGCCGACGAACCGTGGCGGCACGCGATCGTCGACGAGGCGTACCAGATGCGCTCGGACGCGCTGCTCGCGGTGGCCGGGCTGTTCGAGCGGGCGCTGTTCGTGGGCGACCCGGGGCAGCTGGACCCGTTCGCGATCGTGGGCAGCGAGCAGTGGGCGGGCCTCGCCTACGACCCGTCGGCCTCGGCGGTGACGACCCTGCTCGCGCACAACCCGGAGCTGCCCCAGCACCGTCTGCCGGTCTCCTGGCGGCTGCCGGCCTCGGCGGCTCCCCTGGTCTCGGACGCGTTCTACCCGTACACGCCGTTCCGCAGCGGCACCGGGCCGGGCGACCGCGCCCTGTCCTTCGCCGTCCCCTCCGACGGCTCGGGCCCGGACCGGGTGATCGACGAGGCGGCCCTGTCGGGCTGGGGCCTGCTGGAGCTGCCCGCGCGGCACACCCCGCGCACGGACCCGGAGGCGGTACGGGCGGTGGCGACGGTCGTACGGCGCCTGCTGGACCGGGGCGGCGCGGCGACGTCGGAGCGCTCACCGGACCCGGCGCCCCTCACGGCCGACCGCGTCGCCGTCGGCACGGCGCACCGGGACCAGGCGGCGGCGGTACGTGCCGCCCTGGCCGACCTCGGCGTCACCGACGTGGTCGTGGACACGGCGAACCGGCTGCAGGGCCGCGAGTACGACGTCACGGTGGTCCTGCACCCCCTCTCCGGCCGCCCCGACGCCACCGCCTTCCACCTGGAGACAGGCCGCCTCTGCGTCCTGGCCTCCCGGCACCGGCACGCGTGCATCGTGGTGTGCCGGGCGGGAGTGCGCGACCTCCTGGACGACTATCCGTCGACGGAGCCGGTGCAGCTGGGGACGGTGGTGAAGTTTCCTGATGGGTGGGAGGCGAACCACGCCGTGCTGGCGCATCTGGCAGAGCACCGCGTGACGTGGCGCCCGTAACCCGTACGGGCAGAGCCGCCGCGGGCGCATGTGGCCGAACATCGTGGGTTCCGGCGGCCCCGGCGAACGCCGGGTGGTGTGGCAGCCGTACCCACTCCCGCGATGCCCACTTGCGCGCCCGCGAGACAATGGACGGTGGCCCGCTCCACCGGGAGGGCCGTGCGCGACGTACGAGGAGGAGAAGACATGGCGGAGCCCACGCCGCGTCGGAACGAACCGCGGCTACGCCCCGCGCCCCTGCTTTTCGAGCCCGCGGAGGCGGCCTCCGACCCTGAGCACTTCTTCGACCTCGAGTCGATCGACGATCCACGGGCCCTGCTGGCCCGGTCGACGGAGCTGACGCTGGCGTTCCGGGCCGCGGCGGACCGGGCCCTGGAGTTCCAGGCGATCGCGGCGGCGCAGCTGGCCGACCCCCGCCGGTTCGACCGGCTGACGACCGCGGACATCGCCGAGCGGGCCGAGTGGACCGAGGACTACGCCAAGAAGATGGTCGAGTTCGGCCGGGACCTGATGCGCGGCGGTGTCGAGGGCCGGGGGCCCGTCGACCCGGTGTGATCTACGTGGCATATGCCAGGCGGGCAAGATACTCCCTCCCACCCCCTCCTGTCCCGGTTTCCCGCAACCCTCGGGAATCACGCGCTCACGGCCGGTACATGTAGATGTCATGAGCAGCGGATGGAACGCCTCCCATGTCACCCCGGACGGAGCCGCCTGGCTCGCTTCGGCAGGAACGTATCCGCGAAGCACGCTCGCCCTCTGGGAGGAGCGGCCGGACGCGCCGGTCGTGCTGCCCTGCGGGGCGGTCTTCGACGTGGTCAGCGCGCCCTCGATGTTCGGGCGGCGGATGCTCGACCGGCTCTGGGACGACGGCCCCGGCTCGGGCCCGGTCGCGGAGTTCCGCGGCCGCATGCTGCTGTTCGCCGCCCCGGGCACGGCACAGCGGCTGCCGGCGCTGCTGGAGTGGGAGGAGTGGGGGACACACGGCCGGGACGGCGGGGAGACCGGCCGCGCGGGCGCCGTACCGCCGCTGCTGTGCCACGGCACGGGCGACGCGGTGACCATCCCCGCACCGGCGGGGGCCACCTCCGCCACCCGCTCCGGCTCCCGCTGGCTCGTCGCCCCCGACACCCGTCAGCCCTGGCTCCCGGGCCCCGAAGTACTGCTGTGGGCGGCCGTGCGGGCGGCCCGTTCGGCGGTGCGGATTTCGATTTTTCCTCCCGCCGACCAGGGTGCTAAGGTCTACGACGTCAGCAGGCGCCGCTAGCTCAGTTGGTTAGAGCAGCTGACTCTTAATCAGCGGGTCCGGGGT
>NZ_JBSHKH010000126.1:0-24092 GCF_053643595.1 Streptomyces sp. NPDC055506
GGGCACGCGGACGACCCGGGCACGCGGACGACCCGGGCACGCGGACGACCCGGGCACGCGGACGACCCGGGCGCCCGGACGAACCGGGCGCCCGGACGGTCTGGGCTTCGCCTCGGTCCCGTGCGCCTGCCCCGTCTGGGCTTCGCCTCGGCCCGGGGCACCGGCAGGGTCTGGGCGCCGCCTCGGCCCTCGGCGCCTGCCCGGTCTGGGCTGCGCCTTGGCCCTGGGCACCTGGCCGGTCTGGGCTGCGCCTTGGCCCTGGGCACCCGCAGGGTCTGGGCTCCGCCTCGCCCCCGTGCGCCTGCCCAGTCTGGGCTTCGTCTCGGCCCCGGGCACCCGCAGGGTCTGGGCTTCACCTCGACCCCGGACACCCGCAGGGTGCGCGCTTCGCCTCGGCCCCGGACACCCGTAGGGGCCGGGCGCCCGCCCGGCGAACCAGCTCCGCCTCAACGCCCGGCTCAGTCCCCGTCCATCACCGGCACCTCGGTGTCCGGCGGTTCCCCCAGCGCCTCCCTCGCCGCCCGCGCCGTGGGCGCGTGCAACGGTGAGAAGTGCGGGTTGATCCGCAGCGCCTCCGCGAGGTGCCGCCGCGCCGGGCCGTACCGTTCCAGCTCCCGCTCGATCATGCCGCGGTGGTACATGTACGACGCGCTGCGCACCCCGCCCGAGTGCTTCTCCTCCGTCGCCCGCAGCGCGAACACCAGCGCCTCCTCGTGTTCCCCGGCCCGGTGCAGCGCCCACCCCAGCGCGTCGGCCACCGCCGTCCCCGGCTGCCGTCGCCACTCCTCCCGCAACCGCCGTACCGCGGCCTCCGCATCGCCGTGGTCCGCCTCGAACTGCCCCAGCACCAGCTCCTCGTCGGCCCCGGCCGCGGTCGCCCCGCGCACCCCCTCCCGCAGCAGGTCGTACTGCACCCGGGCCGCGTGCGCCATCCCCAGCGACTCGTACAACTCGCCCAGCTCCAGGGCGTACTGCGGGCACGGCTGCTTGGCGAGCGCCACCCGGTAGGCGCTCAGCGCCTCCGTCGTGCGGCCCAGGGCCGCCAGCGCCCGGCCCTGCCCGGCCTGCGCGGCCCGCTGGTCCGGGTCGAGACGCACCGCCTCCTGGAAGTGCCGCAGCGCGTCCTCGCGGTCCCCGCGCTCCCAGGCCAGCTGCCCGGCCCGCTCCAGATAGGCCGCCCGCTCGGCCGGGGCGTGCGCGCCCGCCGCCGCGTCCGCAAGCGAGGCCGCCGCGTCCTCCCGCCGGCCGCGGTCCCGGTAGACGGCGGCGGCCCGCGCCAGCACGGCAGGCCCGGAGCGCAGCTCCGTCAGCCGCTCCAGCATCCGCTCGGCCGCCTGGTGCTCGCCCAGCCCGGTGTAGGCGTCGATGAGCGGCGGATACGTCGTCCAGCGCCGCGGCTGGAGCTTCAGCGCCGCCTCACCCCACTGGCGTGCGGCGGGAAAGTCCCGGCGGGCGTTGGCCAGCGCTGCGAGAGCGCTCAGGGCACGGGTGTTCCGCTTCGGCCGCGCCTTGAGCGACGTACGCAGCGCCTTCTCGGCCCGCGGGTAGTAGGCCGGGTCCGCCAGCCGCCGGCCCTGCTCCACATAGGCGGCACCGAGCACCGCCCAGGACCGCGCGTCCTTCGGGTGTGTCCGCACCCGCTTCTCCCGCTCGTCGATCAGCTCCGCCAGGCCGGGCAGCGCGGCCGGCACCCCGCCGGACACCGCCGCCATGGCCTGTGCCCCCGGAGACGGCGGAGCCGGCGGGGCGGGCCGGTCCCACGGCAGCAGCACCAGCACCCCGCCGAGCACGGCACATCCCGCGACGGAGCCGATCAGCACGTGCCGAGCACGCACCCGCCGATGGCGAAAGGGGCTTTTCGAACTCCTGCTCTCCTGTCGCTCCGGGCCCTCCTGATGGTTCTCCATGGCGCTCACTGTGCGTCAGTACGACGACCACACCCGGGCAGGCGAAGGGTGCCGCAGACGGGGTTCACACCGATGGCCCCGGGTGCGAACCTGTGATCATGAGCCGTATCGAAGCGCGCAGCCCCGAGGACGCCGAAACGACCGGCGACCTGGTCGACCTCCTGCTCGACGGCCTCCCCGCCGAGGCGGTCCTCACCGACTCCGACGTCACGGCCTCCTACGCCAACGACATGGCGAGCTTCTGCCCGGCCGGCACCCCGGCCGTGGTGGTGCTGCCCCGCACGGTCGAGCAGGTCCAGCACGTCATGCGCACCGCCACCGCCCTGCGCGTCCCGGTGGTCCCGCAGGGCGCCCGCACCGGACTGTCAGGAGCCGCCAACGCCTCCGACGGCTGCGTCGTGCTCTCCCTGACGAAAATGGACCGGATCCTGGAGATCAACCCGGTCGACCGCATCGCCGTCGTCGAGCCCGGCGTGATCAACGCCGCCCTGTCCCGGGCCGTCGGCGAACACGGCCTGTACTACCCGCCGGACCCCTCCAGCTGGGAGATGTGCACCATCGGCGGCAACATCGGCACGGCCTCGGGCGGCCTGTGCTGCGTGAAGTACGGCGTGACCGCCGAGTACGTCCTCGGACTGGACGTGGTGCTGGCCGACGGGCGGCTCATGTCCACCGGCCGCCGCACCGCCAAGGGCGTCGCCGGCTACGACCTCACCCGGCTGTTCGTCGGCTCCGAGGGCTCGCTCGGCATCGTCGTACGCGCCGTCCTCGGGCTGCGCCCCAAGCCGCCCGAGCAGCTGGTGCTGGCCGCCGAGTTCTCCTCCGCTGCCGCCGCCTGCGACGCCGTATGCCGCGTCATGGAGGGCGGACACGTCCCGTCACTCCTCGAACTCATGGACCGTACGACGGTCAAGGCCGTCAACGACCTGGCGCAGATGGGCCTGCCCGAGAGCACGGAAGCACTGCTCCTGGCCGCCTTCGACACCACCGCCCCGGCCTCCGACCTCGCCGCGGTCGGCGCGCTGTGCGAGGCCGCCGGCGCCACCCAGGTCGTACCGGCCGACGACGTGGCCGAGTCCGAACTGCTGCTCCAGGCGCGGCGGCTGTCGCTCACCGCGCTGGAGGCCGTCAAGGGCGTGACGATGATCGACGACGTGTGCGTGCCCCGCTCCCGGCTCGCCGAGATGCTCGAAGGGGTCGACCGGATCGCCGAGAAGTACCGGCTCACCATCGGGGTCGTCGCCCACGCGGGCGACGGCAACACCCACCCGACCGTGTGCTTCGACGCGGCGGACCCCGACGAGTCCCGGCGCGCCCGCGAGTCCTTCGACGAGATCATGGCCCTCGGCCTGGAACTCGGCGGCACCATCACCGGCGAGCACGGCGTCGGCGTCCTGAAGAAGGAGTGGCTGGCGCGCGAGATCGGCCCCGTCGGGCTGGAGATGCAGCGGGCCGTCAAGCAGGCCTTCGACCCGCTGGGCATCCTCAACCCGGGCAAGCTGTTCTGACCCGCCCGCTCTCACTGGGCGAGCAACTCGGCCAGCCCGTCGTCGATGCCGAGCTGCTCGCCCTCCGTCCCCGGCGGGACCACCCGCAGGGTGCGCTCCAGCCAGGCCGACACCGGGGCCGCCGGCGCCTCCAGCAGGGCGTCCCCGTCGGGTGAACTCAACGCCATGAGGACGACGCCGCGCCCGTCGGCCCGGGTCGGCCAGACCCGCACGTCCCCCTGCCCGCACGGCCGGAACACGCCCTCCACCAGCAGGTCCCGGGCGAACGTCCAGTGCACGGGGTGCTCGGAGGTGACGTGGAAGGTGACGTGGACGGCGTACGGGTCGTCGGTGCGGTACCCGAGCAGGGCCGGTACCGGGATCCAGCGTTCCGGCGACAGGACGAGCTTCAGCTCCAGTTCGCGTTCCACCACGGTGCGCATGGCGGTGTCCCTTCTCCTGATGGTGGCCCCGAGGGCCGGTTGGGAGGAGAGAGCGGGCGGGGGCGGGAGCATTACGCGGGTTCCAAAAGTTTTTTCCGGCGAGAGGCTCTCGGCGCGTAGCACATCGGTGCTCGAATGGGGTGGGTCCGGTGGGAGCGGCCGTGGGGCTTGCGCTCGTCTGATAGATGTGGAGGCCCCCAGTTGACCCCCGAGCAGATACGGGACCGACGGACATGAGCGCCCCTACCCCGGCCCCCGGTGACGACAGGCCCCGCGAGGGGTATTACCCGGACCCGTCCATTCCCGGATATGTCCGGTACTGGAACGGTGCCTCCTGGGTGCCGGGCACCAGCCGTCCGGCGCCCAAGGACGGCGAGTCGCTCGCGCCGCCGCCCGGTGCGGGGTCCGGCTCCGCCGCCGCGGTCGAGGAGACCGGCCCGCACTTCTTCGACGAGGACCCGGCCGCGGACCCCGTCCAGGAGCCGTCCGCCGCCGACGCCCAGCACGGCAGCCGTCCCGAACCCGCGTCCGCCTGGGGCGCCGACCGCTCCCGCCAGTCCGGCTTCGGCGGCGACCAGGACCGCCGTGTCTCGTGGGGCGCCCCGCAGGGGGCACAGGGGACAGCGGCCGCGCAGGGATCCGACCCGAGGGTGCCGCACGCCGACCCCGGGTCCGACGGCGACTCCGCCGGCCAGGAGGCGGACGCCGCGTCCGCAGGCGGCACGTTCGTCTTCCGCCGCCCGACGAAGTCCGGGGAGTCCGCGGAGTCCGGGGGAGGGGCGGCGCCGTCCGCCGACGCTCCCGACGAGGGCACGATGACGTTCCGCGCGGTCTCACCGCGCCAGGGCACGGGGGCTCCGGCCGCCTCCGACGGGAGTGCGGGAGCCGGCGGCTTCGGGCCGGCCGGCAGCGGCTCGCCGGGTGCCGGTGGCTTCGGTCCCGCCGGCAGCGGCCCGGCGGGACCCGCGTTCGGCGGTCAGGCCGGTGCGGCCGGTTCCGGCGGCAACCCGGCCGGACCCGCCTTCGGCGCGCAGCCCGGTGCGGCCGGTTCCGGCGCCAACGGGGCAGGGCCCGGCTTCGGCGCCGGCAAGGCGGCCGCCGCCCGGGCCGCCGCGGCACAGGCCGGTGCCGGGGCGGTCGGTGCCCAGCCCTCCGCGGCCGCCCCGACGGCGCTGTCCGGGCCCCAGGCGGCCCCCACCGTTCCCCCGCAGTCCGGCGGACCCCAGCCGGGAGGCACTCCCCTCAGCGCGGGCCCCGGCGGCGGTCAGTCGTCCTGGGCCCAGCAGGTGCACCGGCTCGCCGGAACGGGTGACGAGCAGCCCGTCGCGCCCTGGAAGCCGCCGACCGAGGACCTGTTCCAGGCGGCCGCCCGGCGCCAGGCGGCGGCCCGCCCCGCCGGACTCGGCAAGCGCCTGGCCGCCCGGCTGCTGGACACGGTCGTCCTCCTGGGCGTCACGGCCGCGGCCGCCGTGCCGCTCGGCACCATGGCCATCGACCACGTCAACGAGAAGATCGACGCGGCCAAGCTCTCCGGCGAGACCGTCACGGTCTGGCTGCTCGACGGCACGACGTCGGTCTACCTCGGCATCATCGTGGCCGTTCTGCTGCTCGTCGGTGTCGTCTCCGAGGTGCTGCCCACCGCCAAGTGGGGCCGCACCCTCGGCAAGAAGCTGATGGGGCTCGAGGTGCGGGACATCGAGGGCCACGAGGCCCCGGAGTTCGGCGCCGCCCTGCGCCGCTGGCTGGTCTACAGCGTGCCCGGGCTCCTCGTCGTCGGGATCGTCGGCGTCGCCTGGTGCCTCTTCGACAAGCCGTGGCGCCAGTGCTGGCACGACAAGGCCGCCCACACCTTCGTGGCGGGCTGAGCGGCGGCACGTCTCTCCCGTACCTCGGACGGCCGTCTGCCGGATGCGGAGGCGGGGGGTTCGCGGTCGACTCGGGCCATGAGCAGTGAACCGCCCCCCGGCTCCGGGCAGCAGCCCCCGGAAGACGACCCGTTCAGGAAGCAGCCCCCGAACGAGCCGCCCGGTGGGGGCGCGGGCTCGCCCTACGGCAGCGAACCCCCGCCGTACCAGGGCGGCGGGCCCTCCGGTGGCCCCGGGGGCGGCCCCTACGGCGGAGGAGACCCGTACGGCGGCGGCTCCTACCCCACCGACCCCCTCGCCGGAATGCCCCCGCTCGCCGACAGCGGCAAGCGCACGCTCGCGCGCATCCTCGACATGATCCTGGTGGGTGCCGTCGTCTGGCTGATCACCTGGGGCTTCGACGTCAACGAGTACGACGTGGACAGCGACCGCATCGAGGTGAGCAAGTCCTTCTGGCAGTCGGGGGTCGCCGCCGTCCTCTACATCGCCTACGACACCGTCCTGACCGCCAGGACCGGCCAGACCCTCGGCAAGAAGCTGCTGCACATGCGCGTGGCCAACCTCGACAACGGCGACACGCCCTCCGTGCAGAACTCGCTGCTGCGTGCCGCGGTGCTGTGGATCCCGTTCGCCTTCTGCTGCGCCTGTGTCTGGACCGCGATCTGCGGCGGCTGGAGCTTCTTCGACCGGCCCTACAAGCAGGGCCTGCACGACAAGGCGGCCAAGACGGTCGTGGTCAGCACCGGTTGAGAGCCGGAGGGATCAGCGGGCGGTCAGGAGGCCGCCCGCTCGCGCACCGGCTCCGGGGCCGGTGCCGGCGCGGGCACCGAGGCCCGCAGGGGTTCGGCGGGGGCGGGCTGTTCCACCGCGGTCCGGCGTTTGCCGGGCAGTGGCACCGTCATGGCGACCAGCAGCCCGAGGGCGAGCGCCGCGAGGGCGATGATCGCGATTCCCGGACCCGAACTCGTCTGGGACAGCAGCAGCATGGCGAGGGTCGAGAAGATCACGGTGCACGAACCGTAGGCGAGCTGTGCGGCAGTCGGACGGGGCATGGCCATCATGTCCTCGAAAGTGGGGTCCACGGGGGTGTCGGCCTGGCTTTCCGCCGCTTACCCAGCGTTCCGCCAAGTGACATTCTCACGGGCAGGGTGCCCGAGCGGAACGGCCGGTAAGCGTGACCTAATCAACAGGTCCGGAGCACAGGGGGCGCACGGGGTCATGGCGTCCACCCAGTGGACATATGCGCGCGCCTGCTGCCAGGTGGGCATGCGGTTGGTTGTCCGTAAAACGAACGTGGACTCCGCATAGTGCACTTGACTTGTCCAAGTCAAGGTCTGTCTTTTCTGCTTAACCTCTAGTCAAATGTCGTCACTTGACTACACGCGTTGATCACGCGCGCGCGGACCTTGACACGACCAGGCCCCCTTCCTTCCGCGCGCCCGGACGCGGGGGAGGAACTCAAGTGACCAGTAGACCCTGGACGTTCAGAGCGGCCGCCATCGGCGTGGCGCTCGCGGCGGCCACCGCCACCGTCTCCACCTATGCGGTGGCGCAGGCCGACGACGCCTCCGCTCCCCGGCCCACCACCGTGGACCGGCACGACCCGGCGGAGGAGCACGACGAGCACAACCTCGAAGGCCCGCTGAGCAAGACCCAGGAGGCTCAGCGCCAGGAGGCCCTGAACCAGGTCATATCCGGCAAGTCCACGGTCAAGAACCGTGAAGGCTCCAAGGTCGTCCAGCTCAAGAGCAAGAAGGGCGACAGCAAGTACGTCGAGCTCGGCCGCGAGAAGACCGACAAGATCTTCACGATCCTGGTCGAGTTCGGCGACCAGATCGACAGCAAGTACGGCGGCACCCCGGGCCCGCTGCACAACAAGATAGCCAAGCCGGACCGCAAGAAGGACAACTCCACGGCCTGGCGGGCGGACTACAACCAGGAGTACTTCGAGGACCTCTACTTCGGCACCGGCAAGAACACCGAGTCGGTCAAGAAGTACTACGAGAAGCAGTCCTCCGGCCGCTACTCGGTCGAGGGCGAGGTCTCCGACTGGGTCAAGGTCCCCTACAACGAGGCCCGTTACGGCAACAACGCCTGCGGCGACAGCAACTGCCCGAGCGTGTGGAACGTCGTCAGCGACGGTCTGAACGCCTGGGTCGCCCAGCAGAAGGCGGCCGGCAAGACCGACGCCGAGATCAAGGCGGACGTCAAGAAGTACGACCAGTGGGACCGCTACGACTTCGACGGCGACGGCGACTTCAACGAGTCCGACGGCTACATCGACCACTTCCAGGTCGTGCACGCCGGTGAGGACGAGTCGGCGGGCGGCGGCGCCCAGGGCGAGGACGCGATCTGGGCCCACCGCTGGTACGCCTTCGGCACCGACGCCGGTGCCACCGGCCCCGCGGACAACAAGCTCGGCGGCGCGAAGATCGGCGACACCGGCATCTGGGTCGGCGACTACACCGTCCAGCCGGAGAACGGCGGACTCGGCGTCTACGCCCACGAGTACGGCCACGACCTCGGTCTGCCGGACCACTACGACACCACCGGCGGCGGCGACAACTCCACCGGCTTCTGGACCCTGATGTCCTCCGGCTCCTGGCTCGGCACCGGCAAGAACGAGATCGGTGACCTGCCCGGCGACATGACCGCCTGGGACAAGCTCCAGCTGGGCTGGCTCAAGTACGACACCGCGAAGGCCGCGACGAACTCGTGGCACAAGCTGGGCGTCGCCGAGTACAACACGAAGCACAAGCAGGGCCTCGTGGTGGAGCTGCCGAAGAAGGCCGTCACCACCGAGCTGGTCACCCCGGCCCAGGGCGCCACCCAGTGGTGGAGCGGCAGCGGCAACGACCTCAAGAACACGCTGACCCGGTCCGTCGACCTGACCGGCAAGAAGTCGGCGTCGCTGACCCTCGACGGCTGGTACGAGATCGAGGCCAACTACGACTACCTCTACGCCGAGGTCTCGACCGACGGCGGCGCCAACTGGACCGCCCTGGACGGCACGGTGGACGGATCGCCGATCCCGCGTGACGGCAGCGACAAGCCGGCGCTGACCGGCACGGTCGACGCGTACAAGAAGCTGGCGTTCCCGCTGGACGCCTACGCGGGCAAGAAGATCGACCTGCGCTTCCGCTACCAGACCGACGGCGGCCTGGCGATGAAGGGCTTCGCGGGCGACCGCATCACCGTCACCGCCGACGGTGCCGCCGTCTTCTCCGACGACGCCGAGTCCGCGGACGCGGCCTGGACGGCGAAGGGCTTCTCCCGCATGGGCGCGTCCTTCACCAAGGACTACGCGCAGTACTACATCGCCGAGAACCGCCAGTACGTGTCGTACGACAAGACCCTCAAGGTCGGCCCGTACAACTTCGGCTTCTCCACGACCCGTCCGGACTGGGTGGAGCACTACCCGTACCAGAACGGCCTGTTGATCTGGAAGTGGGACACCTCCCAGGCGGACAACAACACCAGCGTCCACCCGGGCACGGGTCTGCTGCTGCCCGTCGACTCGCACCCGAAGGCCATGAAGTGGTCCGACGGCACGCTGATGCGCAACCGCATCCAGGCCTACGACTCGCCCTTCAGCCTCTACGGCACGGACGGCATCACGCTGCACAACGCGGACGTCGCAACCAAGATCAAGTCGTCGAAGGGGGTGTCGGTCTTCAACGACCGGAAGAACACCTACTACGACGAGACGAACAAGACCGGCGGCGTCAAGATCACTGACACCAACACGAAGATCAAGATCACCAAGGAGGCGAAGGACGGCTCGACGATCGAGCTCGAGGTCGCCCCCGCAGCGAAGTAAAACGCGTTTCCCCAGCTCAGAGCATGATCGGCGGTGACCCCCTGGCGGGTCACCGCCGATCCGTGTTTAGGTGCGTCCTGTGGTTCTCTTATTGACACCGACCGACACGGGGGGATGACCGCATGGCCGCAGGAGGCTTCTGCAAGCTGCCGAACGGCACGGTGGTGGTGGCACTGAATCTGCCCAGCCCCGCCGCCGACGGCCCCGGCTCCGTCCGGGTGCTAGTCCACTCGGCCAACCGCGCCCGAGCCCTGACCAGGCTCCGCAATCTGGGCCTGCGGGCGGTCTACCTGCGGGGCAACGCCGCGCCGCCGACCCCCGACGAGGTCACGGCGGTCCTCCACCACCCCGACGGGCTCATATGGCGCACGGCCCCTGACAACGGTGTCCTGACCCCGGACCTCACCACGGAGCTGTGGCGCCCGATCAGATCCCTCCTGAGACGCCCGACAGCCCAGACCTGACACCGCGACGCCCCCCTGGGAGCGGGCCCACACGCGCCGCCCGGGCGTGATCGGGCCGCTGCCAAGGCCAGGGCCGGTACTGCGGGGGTTGCGGCTCGGCTTGTGGCGGGACCTGACTGGTCCCGGGCGCCTGGCGGCTCGCTGACCCCCCGGTGGGGCAAGGCCTCCCGGGGGTCAGGGCGCCTGGCGGCTCACTGACCCCAGCCGGATAGCCCCTTGCCCGGTGGCCTGTGATCTCCCGGGACAGGCCCGGACCGATGCGAGCGCTGCGGCCCGGCCCGCAGCCGCATGCGCCCCGGGGCCCAGCGGGGGGGGGTAGGCCGTCCGGCCTGGCCGGATCCCCCGGCCAGGGGCCCTCGCCGGGGGCCTCCCGCCGCCGCACAGCCCGGTTCCAGGCCCACTCGCGCCTGGCTGTCCGACGACAGCCGGCGTGATCCCACCGCCAGGGCCCACGGCGTCCGGGGCGCCCGCAGCGGCGGCACGCAGTGGGACATGCTCCCGGGCCTGCCGGCGGTCTCGGCCCGGTGTGATCGTCCCGCCGGCTCAGCCGGATACGCCCCGCCCGGGAGCCCGTGGCGATGGGGCCCGCCTGCCTACCGCTGGCGACGGCGGGCATCGCCGCCCGAGGCGGCCGAAGCCCATGGCGGGCCCCGGCCCGGGGCGGGCTCAGCCGCCCCTACTGGACGACCGGCTTCCCGGACAGCTCCACGCCCGCCTCGCGCAGCTCCTCCAGGGCTCGCTCGGTGGTCTCCTGGGAGACGCCTGCCGTGAGGTCCAGGAGGACCTGGGTGCGGAAGCCCTCCCGGGCCGCGTCCAGGGCCGTGGCGCGGACGCAGTGGTCCGTGGCGATGCCGACCACGTCGACCTCGGTCACCTCGCGGGAGCGGAGCCAGTCGGCCAGGTTCGTGCCGTTCTCGTCCGCCCCCTCGAAGCCGCTGTACGCCGCCGAGTACGCCCCCTTGTCGAACACGGCATCGACCGAGCCGGAGGCGACCGCGGGGGCGAAGTTGGGGTGGAAGCCGACGCCCTCCGTGCCCGCGACGCAGTGCGCGGGCCAGGAGTGGGCGTAGTCCGGGTTCGTGGAGAAGTGGCCGCCGGGAGCGATGTGGTGGTCGCGGGTGGCCACGACGTGCTGGTAGCCGGACCCGGCCGCCTGCCCGATCAGCTCCGTGACGGCGGCGGCCACATCGGCACCGCCGGCCACCGCGAGGCTGCCCCCCTCGCAGAAGTCGTTCTGCACGTCTACGACGATCAAGGCGCGGCGCATGATCGGTGTCCTTCGGCTATGAGGTCGGCAAGCCCGGCCGGTGCACTTCCGAGCCTATTGACAGAGGGGACGAGGGCGGGAGGGGTACGGGTCGGCGCATCGCGGCACACCGCAATTAGCTACCCGACGCGCCGTGCGCGTACTCCGTGGGAAGGACGGGCTCCCCGCGCGAGAGCTGCGTGGCCGACATCGGGAGCCCCGCGCGCGCTGCCGTGTGCCGCTCGCGCGCCGCGTCCAGCGGCTCGCGCGCCACCACCTCGCCCCCCTTGACCAGCTCCACCAGCAGCTGCCGGTCCGCCAGCCCGGGCGGCACCGGCCCCGTGCCGATCACCTCGGCCTCGGCGACCCCGTACGCGTCCAGCCGCCGCGCGGCCCACTTGCGCCCGCCCACCGACGTCTTGCCCCCGGTCGACTTCTTCGCCACCGGCACCAGCGGTGCCTTCGGGTCGGTGGACTCGGCCCGCGCGACCAGCTTGTAGACCATCGAGGACGTCGGATGCCCGGAGCCGGTCACCAGCTGCGTACCGACGCCGTACGCGTCCACCGGCGCCGCCGCCAGCGAGGCGATCGCGTACTCGTCCAGGTCCGAGGTCACGACGATCTTCGTGCCGGTCGCGCCCAGCTCGTCGAGCTGCTGCCGCACCCGGTGCGCCACCAGCAGCAGATCGCCGGAGTCGATCCGCACGGCCCCCAGGTCGGTTCCGGCGACCTCCACGGCCGTCCGTACGGCCTCGGCGACGTCGTACGTGTCGACGAGCAGGGTCGTGCCCCGGCCCAGTGTGTTCACCTGGGCCTGGAAGGCCTCCCGCTCGCTGTCGTGCAGCAGGGTGAAGGCGTGCGCGGAGGTGCCGACGGTCGGGATGCCGTAGCGGAACCCGGCGGCCAGGTCCGAGGTGGTCGCGAAGCCGCCGACGTACGCGGCCCGGGAGGCCGCCACCGCCGCCAGCTCGTGCGTGCGCCGGGCGCCCATCTCGATCAGCGGCCGGTCACCGGCGGCCGACGACATCCGCGAGGCCGCCGCGGCGATCGCCGAGTCGTGGTTGAGGATCGAGAGGATCACCGTCTCCAGCATCACGCACTCGGCGAAGGTGCCCTCGACCCGCATGATCGGCGAGCCCGGGAAGTACACCTCGCCCTCGGGGTAGCCCCAGATGTCCCCGCTGAAGCGGTAGCCGGCGAGCCACTCGAGGGTCTGCTCGTCCACGATCTCCCGCTCGCGCAGGAAGCCGAGGACGTCCGGGTCGAAGCGGAAGTTCTCCACCGCGTCCAGCACCCGGCCGGTGCCCGCCACGACGCCGTAGCGGCGCCCGTTCGGCAGCCGCCGGGTGAAGACCTCGAACACGCTCCGCCGCTCGGCCGTGCCCGCCGCGAGGGCGGCCCGCAGCATCGTCAGCTCGTACTGGTCAGTGAAGAGCGCCGTCGAGGGGACGTTCACCGGCAGCCCAAGGTCCGCTGTGTTCATGGCAGGATCGTACCCCCATTTCGTCAGTCTGACGATTTGCATCAAGACTCCGTGCCCGCAAGCCCGTTTGTGCGACTACCCCCCTCGGGTGGCAGCATGGGCATGTGACGTCACCCGCACCCCTGGAGATCGAACGCACCGAGTCGGCGGAGGAGGTTTTCGCCGTCCCCGAGCCGGACGTCCCCTGGGTCACCATCGTCCACAACGACCCGGTCAACCTCATGAGCTATGTGACGTACGTCTTCCAGACGTATTTCGGCTACTCCAAGGACAAGGCCACCAAGCTCATGATGGACGTCCACCACAAGGGCCGGGCGGTCGTCTCCAGCGGCAGCCGCGAGGAGATGGAGCGCGACGTGCAGGCCATGCACGGCTACGGCCTGTGGGCCACTCTCCAGCAGGACCGCAAGTAGCCAGCAGCCCGCCCAGCAGCGAAAAGGCGTTCATGCCCGGAACCTTCGAACCGCTTCCCGGCGGCGGCGCGGCCGTCGCCCTCGACGACGTCGAGATCTCCATCATCCGGTCGCTGGCCGTCCAGCTCCTGGAGCTCATCGGCCCCGGCCCCGCCGAGGACGCCCCCGACGACCCGCTCGCCGAGCTGTTCGCGGAGGGACCGAGCGAGCCGCCCGCCGACCCGGTGCTCAAGCGGCTCTTCCCGGACGCCTACAGCGACCCCGAGCAGCCCGCCTCGCCCCATGACGCCGAGGAGCAGCGGGCGTACTCCTCCGAGTTCCGCCGCTACACCGAGAACGACCTGCGGGCCGGCAAGCGGGACAGCGCCCTCGCGGTGATCCGCTCCCTGGACGCGCTCTCCTCGGCCTCGGCCGGTGAGGGCGGGGCCGTGCTGAAGCTGTCGCCGGAGGAGTCCCAGCAGTGGCTGGGCGCTCTGAACGATCTGCGGCTCGCGATCGGCTCGCGGCTGGAAATCACCGACGAGGAGGACAGCGACCTCCTCTACCGCCTCCCGGACGAGGACCCGCGCAAGCCGATGGTGATGGCCTATCTCTGGCTGGGTGGACTCCAGGAGACGCTGGTCGGAACGCTTATGCCCTGATCAGTGCAGGTCTTGTGACCGGCGGGTGACCGATCGGTGTTCGCTCAGAGGACACTCAAATCCGGATAACGATCGCGTCACCGCACCCGCCTTCTATGCCGTCTTCGGCTGCGTTTTGTCCGGTTCTCCCTGTGCGGTGCGTCACAAATCAGCCATGTGATCAATGTTGCGGCCGTGATAAATCTTCACGACCGCCCGGCCGACACCACCCGAATGTCCGGCCGGGTGCGCCACCGAGCCGACAACCGTCGGCCAGGCACGAGCGGCCTTCCGGGGCCGGCTCAGCTCCATCATTCCGGGGGGATCGAGACCCGATCCGAGGCCGACGCAGGCCCGGGTCGGCATGGAGAAAGGCGCACCACACATGACCTCTGCGCAGGTCGACACGGAAAACGTCCCCGAAGAGGGCTACGAGCGCGGACTCGGCAGCCGCCAGGTCCAGATGATCGCCATCGGCGGCGCCATCGGCGTCGGCCTGTTCATGGGCGCCGGAGCGAACATCGCCAAGGCCGGCCCCAGCATCATCCTCATGTACGCCCTCGCGGGCGTCGTCATCTTCTTCATCATGCGGGCACTGGGCGAGCTGCTCCTCTACCGGCCCGTCTCCGGCTCCTTCGCCGAGTACGCCCGCGAGTTCCTCGGCCCGTTCTTCGGGTTCGTCACGGGCTGGACGTACTGGCTCATGTGGGTGGTCACCGGCATGGCCGAGCTCACGGCCGCCGCGATCTACATCCACTTCTGGTTCCCGGAGATCCCGCAGTGGGTCAGCGCCCTGGCGTTCCTGGTGGTCCTCTTCGGCGTCAACCTGATCTCCGTCAAGATCTTCGGCGAAGTCGAGTTCTGGTTCTCGATGATCAAGGTCACGGCCATCATCGGCATGATCGTCATCGGCCTCGGCGTGCTCACCCTCGGCTTCTCCGACGCCGGTGACACCGCCACCGTCTCCAACCTCTGGTCGCACGACGGCTTCTTCCCGAACGGCATCGGCTCCAGCCTGATGACGCTCCAGGGCGTCATGTTCGCCTACCTCGCCGTCGAGCTCGTCGGCGTCACCGCTGGCGAGTCCGAGAACCCCGAGAAGACCCTGCCCAAGGCCATCAACACGCTGCCCTGGCGCATCATCGTCTTCTACGTCGGCGCGCTGCTGGTGATCCTCTCCGTCGTGAAGTGGACCGAGTTCTCCGCGGGCGAGAGCCCCTTCGTCCACGCGTTCGGCAAGATCGGCATCCCGCTCGCCGCGGGCATCGTCAACTTCGTGGTGCTCACCGCGGCCCTGTCGTCCTGCAACTCGGGCATGTACTCGACCGGCCGCATGCTGCGCGACCTGGCCGCCAACAGCGAGGCCCCGCAGGCGTTCGGCAAGCTCAACGCCCGCAAGACGCCCGCCGTCGGCATCACGGTCTCCGTGGCGCTCATGGGCATCGGCGTGGTCCTGAACTACGTCGTCCCGGAGAAGGCGTTCCTCTACGTCACCTCCGTCGCCACCGCGGCCGGCATCTGGACCTGGATGATGATCCTCGTCAGCCACATCCGCTACCGCGCCGCGGTCGACGCGGGCCGGCTGCGCGCCTCGTCCTTCCCCGCCCCCGGCGGAGCGCTGTTCAGCTGGGTCGCGCTCCTCTTCCTCATCGGCGTGACCTTCATGATCGCGTACGACAAGGACGCGCGGATCTGCCTGTACGTCGCGGCCGGCTGGGCCGTCGCCCTCGGCGTCGGCTGGGCGATCCTCAAGAGCCGCAACCCGCAGATCGCCGAGCGCCGCGACCCGGAGTTCGAAAAGATCGGCTGACATCCCGCCCCGGACGCCCAGCGGCGGGGGGTACTCGTGGCACTCCCCGCCGCTGCCGCTCAGGGCGTCCGGCATATGGGCCGTTCCGTACCAACCCTCGGTACGGAACGGCCCTTCTGCTTATCCTGACCAGCATGCTGACCATCACCCAGGCCCTCGTCGACCAGATCGTCGCCCACGCGCGCAAGGACCACCCCGACGAGGCGTGCGGCGTGATCGCGGGCCCCGAGGGCTCGGACCGCCCCGAGCGCTTCATCCCGATGCTGAACGCGGCCATGTCGCCCACGTTCTACGAGTTCGACTCCGGCGATCTGCTCAAGCTCTACCGCGAGATGGACGACCGCGACGAGGAGCCGGTGGTCATCTACCACTCCCACACGGCGAC
This sequence comes from Streptomyces sp. NPDC055506, assembly GCF_053643595.1. Taxonomy (NCBI): domain Bacteria; kingdom Bacillati; phylum Actinomycetota; class Actinomycetes; order Kitasatosporales; family Streptomycetaceae; genus Streptomyces; species Streptomyces sp. NPDC055506. Next base: position 15,944 of record NZ_JBSHKH010000126.1, read on the forward strand.
CGAGGCCTACCCCTCCCGCACCGACATCTCCTACGCGAACGAGCCGGGCGCCCACTACGTCCTCGTCTCCACCGCCGACACCGACGGGGCCGGCGAGTTCCAGTTCCGCTCGTTCCGTATCGTCGAGGGCGAGGTCACGGAGGAGGAAGTGACGGTCGTCGAGGCCTACTGAACGGGCCTGAACAGCACGGTCTCACTCCCCGGCCGGAAAGCGTCCGCGATGTGGGATCACATTCCAGAACCCGGACCGGGAATCGATACGATGACCCCATGGTTTTCCACGACGTGAGCGACAAGACGCCGGGCGAGCTGCTCGTGGCGCGGCTGCACGTCGACCTGTGCAGGCTCGCCAGCGCCATCTGTTGACGCGGGTACCTGCCGCCGTACGGCCGTGAGCCGCGGCGCCGCACTCACGCACCACCCCGCCGTTCCTGCGCTGCCGCGCGCCCCGACTGACTACTCCCGACAGGAGCCCTGAAGCCATGGCCATCGAGGTCCGCATCCCGACCATCCTCCGCACGTACACCGACGGTCAGAAGGCGGTGGAGGGCAAGGGAGACACCCTCGCCGAGCTCTTCAACGACCTCGAGACCCGGCACCCGGGCATCCGGGCCCGCATCGTCGACGGCGACCAGCTCCGCCGCTTCGTCAACGTGTACCTGAACGACGAGGACGTCCGCTTCCTCGACGGCATCAACACCAAGCTGTCGGACGGCGACAACGTCACGATCCTGCCGGCCGTGGCCGGCGGCATGGTCTGATCACCGATGCGCTACGACTCACCCCTGGCCGCGGTAGGCAACACCCCCCTGGTGCGCCTGCCGCGGCTGTCGCCGTCCCCCGACGTCCGCGTCTGGGCGAAGCTGGAGGACCGCAACCCGACCGGCTCGGTCAAGGACCGTCCGGCCCTGCACATGATCGAACAGGCGGAGAAGGACGGCCGCCTGACCCCGGGCTGCACGATCCTGGAGCCCACCTCGGGCAACACCGGCATCTCGCTGGCCATGGCGGCCAAGCTCAAGGGCTACCGCATCGTCTGCGTGATGCCGGAGAACACCTCCCAGGAGCGCCGCGACCTGCTGGCCATGTGGGGCGCCGAGATCATCTCCTCCCCGGCCGCCGGCGGCTCCAACACCGCCGTGCGTGTCGCCAAGGAACTCTCCGCCGAGCACCCGGACTGGGTGATGCTCTACCAGTACGGCAACCCGGACAACGCGGGCGCCCACTACGCGACGACGGGCCCGGAGATCCTCGCCGATCTGCCCTCCGTCACCCACTTCGTGGCGGGCCTCGGCACCACGGGCACGCTCATGGGCGTGGGCCGCTTCCTGCGCGAGCACAAGCCGGACGTCCAGATCGTCGCGGCCGAACCGCGCTACGACGACCTGGTCTACGGCCTGCGCAACCTCGACGAGGGCTTCGTCCCCGAGCTGTACGACGCGTCCGTCCTCACCAGCCGCTTCTCGGTCGGCTCGGCCGACGCGGTCACCCGTACCCGGGAGTTGCTCCAGCAGGAGGGCATCTTCGCCGGCGTCTCGACGGGCGCCGCGCTGCACGCCGCGCTCGGCGTGGGCCGCAAGGCCGTGAAGGCCGGTGAGCAGGCCGACATCGTCTTCGTCGTCGCCGACGGCGGCTGGAAGTACCTGTCAACGGGCGTCTACACGGCGGCCACGACGGAGGAGGCCATCGACACGCTCCAGGGGCAGCTCTGGGCGTAGCGCACACCGACAGGAAGGGCCGGAGCCATCGCGCTCCGGCCCTTCCCGCGTCTTACCCCGCCAGGTACCGCACCCGGTCCCACAGCGCCGGATCCACCACCCCGACCCGGCGCCGGAAGCCCCACACCGGGACCTCCCGCAGCTCGTCCGTCTCCAGGAAGCTCGCCCGGCCCCTGGCGTCACCCACCGAACCCGGCGGCAGCGGGATGACCCCGCCCCGCTCGTGCCGGAACCGTGTGGTGATCTTCGCGACGGTCGCCCGTTCCCCGCGCACCGCCAGCACCAGACACGGCCGATCCTTCGTACGCGCCTCGTCCTCGTAGGGCACGTCCGCCCACCAGATCTCCGCGGGCTGCGGCAGACCCGCCACCGCGGTGGCCGGTGCCGCCCGCCTGCCCCGCCGCGCCGACGACCGGCGCCCCCAGCCGTCGACGAGCGTGGCGACGAGCGCGAGCAGTACCACCGCGGCGAGCGCCAGCCACCAGGACGTGTCCATACTGAGACGTTACCGGCGCCATCCCTCCCATGCGCCCTCCCTCGCAAGGATCACGCCCGGCCCTGCCGCCCGAACCGGTGACACCACAGGTGAGTTCGCCCACAACAGCCCTTGGCGGAGGAGCTACCGGAGGTTTTGCGCCTTACGCTCGACAAACCGCACGACCCCCTACGCCCCTTACACAGACTTTCCCGCCAGCGGAGGTTTCTGCTTCATGAAGCTCACCGTCGTCGGCTGCTCGGGGTCGTTCCCGTCCGCGGAATCGGCCTGCTCGAGCTACCTCGTCGAGGCCGACGGCTTCCGGCTGCTTCTCGACATGGGCAACGGTGCCCTGGGCGAGCTGCAGCGCCACTGCGGTCTCTACGACCTCGACGCGATCTTCCTCAGCCATCTGCACGCCGACCACTGCATCGACATGTGCGCGTACTTCGTCGCGCGCTACTACCGGCACGACGGCGGCCGGTGCGACCCGCTCCCGGTCTACGGACCCGAGGGCACCGAAAACCGGCTGACCACCGCCTACGCGGACACCCCCTCCGCCTCCTCCATGAGCGAGGTCTTCGACTTCCACACGGTCAAGCCGTCCACCTTCGAGATCGGCCCCTTCACGGTGCACACCGAGCGGGTGGCCCACCCCGTGGAGGCGTACGGCATCCGCATCGAACACGACGGCAAGGTGCTGACGTACTCCGGCGACACGGGTATCTCCCCGGCCCTGGACGAACTCGCCCGGGACGCCGACCTGTTCCTGTGCGAGGCGGCGTTCACGCACGGCAAGGAGAACATCCCCGACCTGCACCTCAACGGCCGCGAGGCGGGCGAGACGGCCGCCCGGGCAGGTGCCCGGCACGTGGTCCTCACCCACATCCCGCCGTGGACGGACCCCCAGGTCAACCTGGTCGACGCCCGCGCGGTGTACGACGGACCGGTCGACCTCGCGGCACCGAGGCAAACGTACGAGATCTGAGATCTACACGTGCAAGGCCCCGGAACCAGCCGGTTCCGGGGCCTTCGTCGTGCCGTGCGCTACTTCGCCTCGGCCTTCTGCAGTTCGGCGATTTCCTCGTCGGACTCGCGGCCCGGCGTCGGCAGGTTGAACTTGGTGATCGCGAAGCGGAAGACCACGTAGTAGACCGCCGCGAAGCACAGGCCCACCAGGGCCAGGCCCCACGGGTTGGTCGCGATGCCCAGGTTCAGGAAGAAGTCCACCGCGCCGGCCGAGAAGCCGAAGCCGTCCTTCATCCCCAGCGCCCAGGTCAGCGCCATCGAGACACCCGTGAGCACGGCGTGGATCGCGTACAGCACCGGGGCGATGAACATGAACGTGAACTCGATCGGCTCGGTGACACCGGTGACGAACGAGGTCAGCGCGAGCGAGAACATCATGCCGCCGACGACCTTGCGGCGCTCGGGCCGGGCGCAGTGCACGATGGCGAGGCAGGCGGCGGGAAGGGCGAACATCATGATCGGGAAGAAGCCGGTCATGAACTGTCCGGCGCTCGGGTCACCGGCCAGGAACCGGGCGATGTCGCCGCTCTTGCCCTCGTACGTGCCGGCCTGGAGCCAGGGGAAGGAGTTCAGCAGGTGGTGCATGCCGATCGGGATCAGCGCGCGGTTGGCGACACCGAAGATGCCCGCGCCGACGGCTCCGGAGCCGACCAGCCACTCGCCGACGTTGTGCAGCGCCGTGCCGAGGACCGGCCAGATGTAACCGAAGACGATGCCGATGACCAGGCCCGCGAAGGCGGACAGGATCGGAACCAGGCGGCGGCCGCCGAAGAAGCCCGCCCAGTCCGGCAGCTTGGTGCGGTAGAAGCGCTGGTAGAGCAGGGCGACGACGAGGCCCATCACCACGCCGCCGAGCACCTTGGCGTCCACCGGCGCGTCCACCATGACGACCTTGCCGTCGACGGCCGTCGCCACCTGCGGCAGGTTGGGGTCGGTGAAGGTCGCGAGCACGTTCTTGAAGACGAGGTAGCCGACCACGGCCGCCAGGGCGGTGGAGCCGTCCGACTTCTTGGCGAAGCCGATCGCGATGCCCACGGCGAACAGCAGCGCCATGTTGTCCAGGATCGCGTTGCCGCCGGCGGCCATGAAGCCCGCGATCTTGGTGATGAAGGCGGGGAACGACTCCCGCCCCAGCATGTCGGTGTTGCCGAGGCGGACCAGGAGGGCGGCGGCCGGCAGCACGGCGACGGGCAGCATGAGGCTGCGGCCGATACGCTGCAGGACCGCCATCACCGCAGTCCCCTTCTTCGGGCTCGCGGACGCGGCTGTGTCTGTGGACATGAACTTCCTCCATGGGGCACGGCGCCGCCCAGGAAGAGTTCGACGGGGGACGGCGGCGTCTCAAAAGGGGAGCGCGGACTCCGCCGCGCGACCTCCACCAATCAGTGGTGTAGACCAGTTGTAGCACGGTAGGCCGAACGAGTGGAACCCACGATTTCCACCCCCTTTGTCGAGAGGTGAGTTGTGGTGTAGACCAGTCCTGACAGAGCGGTTCGGGATCAGGGAGAACAGAGATGGCCAGCAAGGCTGAGAAGATCGTTGCCGGGCTCGGCGGCATCGACAACATCGAAGAGGTCGAAGGCTGCATCACCCGGCTGCGGACCGAGGTCATCGACCCCTCCAAGGTCGACGAAACCGCCCTGAAGGCCGCCGGCGCCCACGGCGTCGTCAAGATGGGCACCGCCATCCAGGTCGTCATCGGCACGGACGCCGACCCCATCGCCGCGGAAATCGAAGACCTCATGTAGAGAGCGGGACCCCCAAGGGGCCCTTCCCCACCGCGGGAGGGGCCCCTTCCGCGGCTACGGCTAGGCTCAGCGGCATGTCTCGAATCGACGGCCGCACCCCCCAGCAGCTCCGCCCGATCACCATCGAACGTGGCTGGAGCAAGCACGCCGAAGGCTCCGTCCTCGTCTCCTTCGGCGACACCAAGGTCTTCTGCACCGCCTCCGTCACCGAAGGCGTCCCGCGCTGGCGCAAGGGCAGCGGCGAAGGCTGGGTCACCGCCGAATACTCCATGCTGCCCCGCTCCACCAACACCCGCGGCGACCGCGAGTCCGTCAGGGGCCGCATCGGCGGCCGCACCCACGAGATCTCCCGGCTCATCGGCCGCTCGCTGCGCGCCGTCATCGACTACAAGGCACTCGGCGAGAACACGATCGTCCTCGACTGCGACGTCCTCCAGGCCGACGGCGGCACGCGCACAGCGGCCATCACCGGCGCCTACGTGGCACTGGCCGACGCCGTCGCCTGGGCCCAGCGCAAGAAGCTCATCAAGGCCGGCCGCCAGCCCCTCACCGGCACCGTCTCCGCCGTCTCCGTCGGCATCGTCGGCGGCGTCCCCCTCCTCGACCTCTGCTACGAGGAGGACGTCAAGGCCGACACCGACATGAACGTCGTCTGCACCGGCGACGGCCGCTTCGTCGAGGTCCAGGGCACCGCCGAGGCCGAACCCTTCGCCCGCGAAGAACTCAACGCCCTCCTCGACCTCGCCGTCGCCGGCTGCACGGAACTCACCGCCCACCAGCGCACCGCGCTTGATAGCGTCCTCGAAAAGTAAAGGACGCACCAAGGCAGATGCTCGGCGCGGGCAACCGCGCCGAGCATGCTCGCGTCTGAAGAGGTACGGGCGCACGGCTCATCCCTGTGCGCTCGGCCAGCCACACGGGCCGACCGGCCCGACCGACGAGAGGGACCGTTCCATGGCCGCGAGCCGCCGACGCCGCACCGCAGCCGTCGCCGCCACCCTGGCGGCCGTCGCGCTGACCGCCGGACTCACCACCGGCTGCGCCGCCGTCGACAAGGCGCTGGACTGCGTCCAGACCGCCGACGCCATCGCCGACAGCGTCACGGAACTCCAGCAGGCCGTGGACAATGCGGCGGGCGACCCGACGCAGCTCGACAAGTCCCTCGACTCCATCGACAAGAACCTCGGCGAGATCGGCGACAAGACCGACAACACGGACGTCAACAAGGCCGTGGACGACCTGAACAAGGCCGTGGACAACGTCCGCACGTCGATCAAGAACGGCGACGAGACCCCCGACATCAGCCCGGTCACGGACGCGGCGGGCGAACTGACGAAGGTCTGCACGCCGTAACGCTGCGCCGGCTGGGCCGGGCCTTTCATGTGCCGGGTTTCTGTGGTGTGCCGACCGCGGGTGCGTGGGGGCTGATCGCGCAGTTCCCCGCGCCCCCATGGGGGCGATACTGGGGGCCATGACCCGCCTGATCCTCGCCACTCGCAATGCCGGAAAGATCACCGAACTCAGGGCGATCCTGGCCGAAGCCGGGCTGCCCCATGAGCTCGTCGGTGCCGACGCCTACCCGGACATCCCCGACGTCAAGGAAACGGGCGTCACCTTCGCGGAGAACGCCCTGCTGAAGGCCCACGCCCTGGCCCAGGCCACCGGCATCCCGGCCGTCGCCGACGACTCGGGCCTGTGCGTAGACGTCCTCAACGGCGCCCCGGGCATCTTCTCCGCCCGCTGGTCCGGCCGCCACGGTGACGACAAGGCCAACCTGAACCTGCTCCTCGCCCAGCTCTCCGACATCGCCGACGACCACCGCGCCGCCCACTTCGCCTGCGCGGCGGCCCTCGCCCTGCCCGACGGCACGGAGCGCGTGGTCGAGGGGCAGCTACGGGGAGTGCTGCGCCACACCCCGTCAGGCTCGGGCGGCTTCGGCTACGACCCGATCCTCCAGCCGGAGGGCGAGACCCGCACCTGTGCGGAACTGACCCCCGACGAGAAGAACGCGATCAGCCATCGGGGGAAGGCGTTTCGGGCGTTGGTGCCGGTGGTGCGGGAGCTGCTGGGCTGAGCATCAAGGGAGGGGCCGCCCGAGCAGGGCGGCCCCTCTGCGTGCGGCGGAAGGGATTCGAACCCTCAAGCCCGGTCAGGGGCCACAGGACCTAAACCTGCTGCGTCGCCGTTGCGCCACCGCCGCCAGCCGCCTGTCATCGTACCGGGAGCCGCTCGCCGGCTTCGGCGTCCCCATCGATGTGATCGACCGCCATGCCCGCCCTGCGGTAACTGTCCCTCTCCGATGGGCAGTTGGGTCAGAGGAGCCGGGCGCCTACCAGCAGCTGAAAGCTCTTGCAAGGCGGGTCGGCCGAAATGCTTCGGTCACTGTCGCCGGAGGCGGTGCGGCAGGAGATCTGGGCCGCCTGCCGCGGTCGCTCCTCCGCGAAGATTCGCCCGCTCGTCGAGAAGGCCGTCGCCACCCGCGTGACCTGGAGGTTCCTTCGCGACCCCAGTGCCCGACCACCCGGATCACCGCCTCCGTGAAGGCCTCCACACCCTGCACCTGGTCAGCTCAGATCGGCGATCAGAGGCACAAGATCTTTACGGCACATTGACTTAAAGATCATCTGTTCGATAGCTTCCACGCCTCGCCGGATGTGGACAGGCCTCATGGGGGGGCCGCATCGGGTGGGAGATTCGGAGTTCCCGCATGTCGGGCAGATCCTCCAAGCGCGTATCCGCCGTGGTCGCGATGGCGTCAGCCTTCACCCTCGCGTTGGCCCCTGGTGCCTCGGCCAACTGGTCGAGCAGCATCAGCGGGTGGACGGACGGCGGCGGGAGCAACGGGCAGTCCCGCTACTGGGCGGACGAGAGCTACTCGGAGATCATCTTCAAGGGTTGCACCGTGCAGGGCGGCAGCAAGACCACCGGGGTCGAGCTGTGGGACTACGACGCCCTGTCGGACAACGACTTCTACGGTGAGAAGACCTTCACCAACTGCTTCAACGGCACGTCCTACGCGAGCCGGGGCGAGTACAACGGCCTGCCGCAGGAGTCGGACTACTTCTTCCAGCTCGACAACGTCGGCGGCGGAAGCAACGCCTGCTGCCTGCTGTGGGCGACCTACGCGGGCGTCGACACCACTCTCGCCGATTCCTGATCAGTGTTCTGCTGCGTGGTGC
>NZ_JBSHKH010000127.1:0-23924 GCF_053643595.1 Streptomyces sp. NPDC055506
CGGGTGGGAGCGCGGCCGGCGCGCTCCCACCCCCGATCCGTACGTCACCCCCTGGGCGGGGCCGTGCCTCACGCGGGCCGGGCGGTGGCGGGGAGGTCCCCGTCCCGGCCGTGTAACAGGGGACCGTGCCGCGCGTAACACGGCCGAAGCACGCTGAACGGTATGCAGAACACCGCCACGCCCACGCACTGCCCGTACTGCGCCCTGCAGTGCGGGATGAACCTGACGCCCACGCCGGACGGGACCGTCGAGGTGAGCGAGCGCGCGGACTTCCCGGTGAACCGGGGCGCGCTGTGCGGCAAGGGCCGTACGGCACCCGCGGTGCTGGCCTCGGGCGTCCGTCTTACCTCGCCCCTGGTGCGGTCCGGGGGCGAGCTGGTGCCCGCCTCCTGGGACGAGGCGCTGGACCGGATCGCCGCGGGGCTGCGAAGGACGCGCGCCGAGCACGGGCCGGACGGGGTCGGGGTGTTCGGCGGAGGCGGTCTGACGAACGAGAAGGCGTACACGCTCGGCAAGTTCGCGCGGGTCGTGCTCGGCACGTCCCAGATCGACTACAACGGCCGCTTCTGCATGTCGTCGGCGGCCGCCGCCGGCATCAAGGCGTTCGGTCTCGACCGGGGGCTGCCGTTCCCGCTGGAGGACATCCCGAAGACCGGCTGTGTGATCCTCGTCGGGTCGAACCTCGCGGAGACCATGCCGCCGTCGCTCCGGTTCTTCAACGAGCTGCGGGAGAACGGCGGCACGCTGATCGTGATCGACCCGCGCCGCACGAAGACCGCCGAGCAGGCGGATCTGCACCTGGCGCCCCGGCCGGGCACGGACCTGGCGCTGGCGCTGGGCCTGCTGCACCTGGTGATCGCCGAGGGGCGGGTGGACGAGGAGTACGTCCAGGAGCGCACGGCGGGCTGGGAGGACGCGCGGGCCGCCGCGATGGCGCACTGGCCGGAGTACGTGGAGCGGATCACGGGGGTGTCCGTTCCCGAACTGCGGGAGACCGTACGGCTGTTCTGCGAGCCGGAGTCGGCGATGGTGCTCACCGCGCGCGGGCCCGAGCAGCAGTCCAAGGGCACGGACACGGTGGGCGCGTGGATCAACCTGTGCCTGGCGACCGGCCGGGCGGGCCGTCCGCTGTCCGGGTACGGCTGTCTGACCGGGCAGGGCAACGGGCAGGGCGGACGCGAACACGGGCAGAAGGCCGACCAGTTGCCGGGCTACCGCAAGCTCGACGATCCGGCGGCACGGCGGCATGTCGCCGAGGTGTGGGGTGTCGACCCGGAGTCGCTGCCGGGCCCGGGGCGCAGTGCGTACGAACTGCTGGACGCGCTGGGCACGGACATCAAATCCCTGCTGCTGATGGCGTCCAACCCGGTGGTGTCGGCGCCGCGTGCCGCGCACATCGAGGAGCGCATCAGGTCGCTGGACTTCCTGGCCGTGTGCGACGTGGTGCTGTCGGAGACGGCAGAGCTGGCGGACGTGGTCCTGCCGGTCACGCAGTGGGCGGAGGAGACGGGCACGACGACCAACCTCGAGGGCCGGGTCCTGCTCCGCCGCCGGGCGATCACCCCGCCCGAGGGCATCCGCAGCGACCTGGAGGTCCTCCACGAACTGTCCGCCCGGCTGGGCGTGGAGAAGGGCTTCCCGACCGACCCCGAGGAGGTCTTCGAGGAACTCCGCCGAGCGAGCGCGGGCGGCCCGGCGGACTACTCGGGGATCACGTATCGCCGGCTGGTGGAGGAGGACGGGGTGTTCTGGCCTTGTCCGGGTGCTGCGGAGGCGGTGGGGCCGGAGGCCGCGGGTGACACCACAGCCGTGGCGCACCCCGGCACCCCCCGCCTCTTCCTCGACCGTTTCGCCACTCCCGACGGACGTGCCCGGTTCGTTCCGGTCTCGCATAGGGCGACCGCCGAGGAGCCGGATGACGAGTACCCCGTGCTGCTGACCACCGGGCGGGTCGTGGCGCAGTATCAGTCCGGGGCGCAGACGCGGCGTGTGGCGGAGCTGAACGCCGCGGCGCCCGGGCCGTTCGTGGAGTTGCATCCGCGGCTGGCGGCGCGGCTCGGGGCGGCCGAGGGGGATCCGGTCGCCGTCGTGTCGCGGCGGGGGCGGGCCGTGGCGCCCGCGAGGATCACGAACGCCATCCGCCCCGACACCGTGTTCATGCCCTTCCACTGGCCGGGCGAGGGCCGCGCCAACACCCTCACCAACCCCGCGCTCGACCCGACCTCCCGGATGCCGGAGTTCAAGGCGTGTGCGGTGCGGTTGGAGACGGTGCGGGGCTGAGTGGCCGGGGTCAGCGCCGGGTCGGGGCCAGGGCCTCGCCGAGGTCGGGGATGTCGTCCCGGCTACGGAGCGCTGTCGCCGCCGTCAGATGGCCGAGGCGGCCGGGATCAGCGCCAGGTCGGGGCCAGGGCCTCGCCGAGGTCGGGAATGTCGTCCCGGCTGCGGAGCGCTGTCGCCGCCGTCAGGTGGCCGAGGCGCAGCCGGGACTCCTCGTCGGCGTCCCGCAGGACCCCGGACAGATATCCGGCGGCGAAGGCGTCGCCCGCGCCGACCGGTTCCACGACCTCGACGGCGAGGGCGGGCGCGAAGGTGGCCTCACCCGCCGCGTACGAGGTGGCGCCGTGCTCTGCGTCCTTGACGACGATGAGCGGGGCCGGGGCGAGCAGGCCCGCGATGTCGTCGGGGTGGGCCGTGCCCCACAGGGCCTCGGCCTCGTCACGCCCGACGAACACCAGGTCCGCGGCACGGGCCAGGTCCCGCAGCGCCGGTGCCGCGTCGGCGGTCCGCCCGCTCCAGAGGGCGGGGCGGTGGTTGACGTCGAAGGAGACGAGCGGCCTGGGCCCCGCCGATTCCCACGGCGTGCGGTGTACGACGATCTCCTCCAGGAGACGCGCGCAACTGCCGGACAGCGCCGCGGTGATGCCCGACACGTGCACGATCCGCGGCCCCCGCAACCCGGGCGCGCCGGCCAGCTCCGGTCCCATGTGGGCCGCGGCCGATCCGCTTCGGTAGTACAGGGGCCGGGTGGCGTCCGGGCCCGGGTCCTTGAAGTACACGCCGGTCGGATGCGCCGGGTCGACGGCGACGGCGCCCACCTCGACGCCCCGGGCCGCGAGTTCGGAGCGGATGCGCCGCCCGAACGCGTCGTCGCCCACCCGGCTCAGCCAGGCTGCGCGATGCCCGAGCGCGGCCAGCCCGCAGGCCACATTGGACTCGGCGCCGCCGACGGAGAGACGGAGCGCGGACTGGTCGGCGAGCGGCCGGTCGTCCGGCGGGCTGAGCACGGCCATGGTCTCGCCGAGACACACGACGTCCGCCGGCACGTGCTCGGGGGATACGGCGGTCGGGTGGGGCACGGAGTTCTCCTACGGGAACGGGAAACCTGGGACTACGGGCGTGCTGTCAGGGGACGGCCGGCGCTCCCCCGCCGAGCCGCAGCATCACCTTGCTGCTCGCGCTCGCCGGGTCCGCCGCGACCGTGAGGGCCCGCTCGGCCTGTTCCAGGGGGAAGCGGTGGCTGATGACGGGTGAGACGTCCAGGCCGTCGCGCAGGGCGGTCAGGGCGTCGTCGATCTCGTCGACGAAACGGTAGGAGCCGATCCAGGTGATCTCCCGGGTGACCAGGTCGCCCAGGACGGCGGGCTCGGCCGTGCCCGGCAGGTTCCCGACCTGTACGAGGGTGCCGCCCCGGGCCGTGGCCCGCAGGACCGCCCCCAGCGCGGCCGGTGCGCCGGACGCCTCGAAGACGACGTCGATGTCCTGCGGCAGTTCCTCGCCCCGCGAGACGTCGACCGTCGCGTCGGCGCCCATGCGACGGGCCACGGCGAGCGACGCGGAGGACAGGTCGGCGGCGAACACCGTACCGGCGCCGCGGTATTTCGCCGCCGCGACGACCAGCGAGCCGATCGGACCGGCCCCGTTGACCAGGACCGTACGGCCGCGCAGCGCCGGAACCCGGCCCACGGCGTGCAGGGCGACCGCCAGCGGCTCGGCGAGGGCGCCCGACTCGGTGTCCACGCCCTCGGGCAGCGGCCGGACCTGGGCCGCGGGGACCGTACGGAACTCGCTGAACCCGCCGTCGGTGTGCGGGGTGAGGGCCGCCGAGCCGAAGTAGCGGACCCGCTCGTGGAGGTTGGTGCGCCCGGCGAGCCGCTCGGAGGGCTCGCCGACGAGCTGGGCGGGGTGGACGGTGACGGGCTGTCCCTCCGACAGGCCGGTCACCCCGGAGCCCAGCGCCGCGACCCGGCCGGCGAACTCATGGCCCAGGACCAGCGGGTGGGCGAGGGCGGCGGTACCGCTGGCGCCCTTCTTCCAGTACGCGACGTCGGAGCCGCAGATGCCGCCCCACTCCAGGGCGAGCAGCACCTCGTCCCGCGCGGGCTCGGGCCGGGGCCGCTCGTCGATCCTGACGTCACCGGCGCCGTGCACGACGACGGCCTTCATGGCGGTGACAGTGGTCATGCGGCGTCCTCCAGGCGGACCAGGTCGCGGCCGCGCGTCTCGGGCGAGAGCAGCGCGCTGACGAGGGTGATGAGGGAGTAGACGACGAGCATCGCCGCGATGGGCCACCAGCTTCCGGTGGCGGCGGTGAGGCTCGCCGCGAGGACCGGACCGATCGCGGTGGCGAGAACGCCGCCGATCTCCTTGGCCAGCGCGAGCTGGGTGAACCGGGTGCGGGAGCCGAAGAGTTCGGCCATGGTCACGCTCTCCAGCGCGAACAGTCCGAGGACGCCGAGGTTCAGGCCCAGAACCATGCCGAGCATGAGGGCGGGCGTGCTGCCCGAGGTGATCAGCATCATGAGCGGGAAGGCCGCCAGGGCCGTGAGCGAGGTGAGCGCCAGATACATCCGGCGGCGCCCGAAGCGGTCGCCGAGCATGCCGATGGCCGGCACCGTGAGGAAGCCCAGCAGCGACCCGTACACGATGGCGTCGGTGGGTACGGAGCGTTCGGCCGAGAGTTCGGTGGCGATGTAGCCGACGAGGAACGTCTGGATCAGCCCGGAGTTGCCGGCCTGCCCGAAGCGCAGCCCGAGCGCCAGGAAGAACGCCTTGCCCTTGCGCTGCTTCAGGCCCGCCTCCAGCAGCCCGGCGTCGTCGTCCGCCCCCTTCGTGACGGCCGTCTCCACCTCGCGCCGGCTCATCGCGACGCCGTCCACGACGTCGGGCCGCTCCTCGAAGACCGGGCTCTCCTTGAGGTTGCGCCGCAGCCACACCGCGAACAGCAGCAGTCCGAAGCTCAGCAGGAAGGGCAGCCGCCAGCCCCAGGACAGCAGTTGCTCCTCGCTGAGCACGGCGAGCAGCACGGCCCACAGCCCGGAGGCGGCCAGCGTCCCCGAGTTGGTGCCCAGCGACACCAGCGAGGCGACCAGACCGCGTTGCTTCGTGGGGGCGTACTCGGCGAGCATCACCGTCGCGCCCGCGATCTCCGCACCCGCGCCGAAGCCCTGGGCGAGCCGCAGGACGACGAGCAGGACGGGCGCCATGATGCCGATGGTCGCGTAGGTGGGCAGGAGGCCGATGAGGGTGGTTGAGGCGCCCATCAGCAGGATGGTGATCGTCAGGACCTTCTTGCGGCCGAGCCGGTCGCCCATTCTCCCGAAGTAGACCGCGCCGGCGAGCCGGGCGACGTAGCCGACGCCGTAGGTGGCCATCGCGGCGATGAGGCCGATGGCGGGGCTGACGTCCGGGAAGAAGATCTTGTTGAAGACGATCGCGGCCGCCAGCGAGTAGAGCTGGAAGTCCATGAACTCCATGGCCGTGCCCAGCCAGCCGGAGACGGCGGCCTTGGTCAGGTCACGGGTGGTGCGTCGCACGCCGCCGGCCTGCTCGGCCGTGGTCGTGGTGTCCTTCATCGTGAACTCCGTTGTTCGTGAGCGGGGACGATCCTGTGGGTGCCTAGAGGTCCACGTGTCCGGCGCGCAGGGCCGGAAGATGCCGTACGACGGCGGTGACGAGCCCGGAGTCGCCCGCGAGGTCGGACGCGCCGACGGTGGTGAGGAGCGCGCGGACGACGGCCGTGTCGTCCGCTCCGGTGCGCCAGCAGGCGGTGAGGGCGTCCCGGGCGGGGTCCGGGATGTCGTGGTCCCGGGTGAGGTGCACCCAGCCGGCCAGGGCGAGTTCGAGGACCGTGGTGGCCTTACCGCGCTCGCGCAGGGCGCGCAGGGCCGGCAGCCAGCGTTCGGTGATCTTGAGCGAGCCGTCCGAGGCGATCTGCCGCAGCAGGTGGCGCATGGCCGGGTTGCGGAAGCGGGCGACCAGGTCGTCGGCGTACCGGCCGGGGTCCGGGCCGCCGTGCGGCAGGGTGGGCGCGACCTCGGCGCACAGGGACCTGACCAGCCGCTCGCCCCAGCCGTCGGCCATCGTGTCGGCGACGGTAGTGCGGCCCGCGGCGATCCCGAGGTAGGCGAGGGCCGAGTGCGAGCCGTTGAGCAGCCGCAGCTTGGTGAGCTGGTAGGGGGCGACATCGGGCACGAGGAGGGCGCCGTCCAGCTCCCATGGGGGACGCGGGGCGGTGAAGCGGTCCTCCAGGACCCACTGCCGATACGGTTCACCGCTCACGGGCAGGGCGTCGTGGACGCCCAGCGCGGTGGCCGTCGCCGTGAGGTCTCCGGGGGCGGTGGCGGGGACGATCCGGTCCACCACGGTGGCGGGGAAGGCCACCTGCCGGTCGAGCAGGTCCAGGAGCTGATCCCGGTCGCGCCCGCCCGCGGCGCGCACGGCGTCCTGGACCGCGGTCCGCAGCACGGCGCCGTTGTCCGCCATGTTGTCGCAGGACACGACGCTGATCGGCGCGGCTCCGGAGCGCATCCGCGCGGCCAGCCCGGCGGCGAGGCGCCCGACCACCGTGTCCGGGCCGGCGGCCCGGTAGCCCTTCTCCGTGATCGTCAGCGTCACCACCGTCACCTCGGGGTCGGTGAGCAGGGCGTCGACGGCCGCCCCGTCCCGCCCGAGCGCGTACGCGCCGGTCAGCGCGCCGACGACCCGGGGGACGCCGTCCTCGTCACATCGCTCGGTCACCGAGTACAGGCAGTCCTGGGCGCGCAGGGCGTCGACGGTCGCCGTCGACCGGGGGGCGACGGCGGCGATGCCCCAGGGCTCGCCGGAGTGCGCGACGGCGTTCTCGGTGTAGAGGGCCTGGTGGGCCCGGTGGAAGGCGCCGGTGCCGAAGTGGACGACGCGGGTGCGCAGTCCGGCGGGGTCGACACGAGGGCGCGAGGTGGTCGGGAGGGCGCCGAGCGCTGCGCGGTTCAGCTGCCGCACGCCGCTCACCAGTCGTGCACCGAGCCGTCGAGACGGCGGGCGACCGGGAGATAGCGCCGCTGGTACGGGAAGCGCTCGGCGGCCTTCTCGTCGTACTCGACCCCGAGGCCCGGCTCGTCCGAGGGGTGCAGCATGCCGTCGGCGAAGGTGACGCCCGTGCGGAACACCTCGGCGGCCTCGTCGGGGTGGCCCATGTGCTCCTGGATGCCGAAGTTCGGCACGGTGATGTCGAGGTGCACGGCCGCGGCCATGCTGACCGGGGAGAGGTCGGTGGCGCCGTGCGAGCCGGTGCGTACGTGGTAGAGCGCGGCGAGGTCGAAGATCCGGCGGAGGTGGGTGATTCCGCCCGCGTGGACCACGGTGGTGCGCACGTAGTCGATGAGCTGCTCGGTGATGAGGTGCTGGACGTCCCAGATCGAGTTGAACACCTCGCCGACGGCGATCGGTGTCGTGGTGTGCTGCCGTATGAGCCGGAACGCCTCCTGGTTCTCGGCCGGGGTGGGGTCCTCCATCCAGAACAGCCGGCAGGCCTCGACGCTCTTGCCGAAGCGGGCCGCCTCGATCGGGGTCAGCCGGTGGTGCACGTCGTGCAGGAGGTGGAAGCCGAAGCCGAAGCGCTCCCGTACGGCCTCCAGGTACGTCGGCGCGAAGCCGAGGTAGGCCTCGGTGTCCCAGGGCTGCTCGTCGGGCAGATCGGTCGCGGCCGGTTCGTAGACCTTGCCCTTGCGGACGCCGTAGGTGCCGCCGACGTCCGGGACGGCCGCCTGGGCGCGTACGGCCTTGTAGCCGAGCTCCAGATAGCGCTCTACGTCGTCGAGGAGGGAGGGCACGTCCGTGCCGCTGGCGTGCGAGTAGACCAGGACGCCGTCCCGGGAGCGGCCGCCGAGCAGCTCGTACACGGGGAGCCCGGCGGTCTTGCCCTTGATGTCCCACAGGGCCGTGTCGACGGCGGCGATGGCCGTCATGGTGACCGGGCCGCGCCGCCAGTAGGCGCCCTTGTAGAGGTACTGCCAGGTGTCCTCGATGCGCGCCGGGTCGCGGCCGATCAGCAGCGGGGCGAGGTGGTCGCGCAGATAGCTCGCCACGGCCAGCTCGCGCCCGTTGAGCGTGGCGTCGCCGAGGCCGGTCACGCCGTCCGAGGTGGTGACGCGCAGGGTGACGAATGTGCGGCCCGGGGAGGCGACGAAGACCTCGACGCGCTCGATGGTGCTCACTGAGGGGCTCTCCTTCCCTGTCGTGCAGTGCTTGTATACAAGCACCTGTCGCACAGGGGAGCAATACCCTCGCTTCAATACGTAGGATGTGCACATGGCCCAGACGAACCGGCGGACCAGCCGGCGCTCCATCTACCTGAAGCTGCGTCAGATGGTGCTGACCCTCGAACTCCCCCCGGGCGCCGCGCTGTCGGAGAACGAGCTGGCCGCGTCCCTGGGCGTGAGCCGCACCCCGGTACGGGAGAGCCTGATCCTGCTGGCCCAGGACGGGCTGGTGCAGATCTTCCCCAAGATCGGGTCCTTCGTGTCCCGGGTGGACCCGGCACAGGTCGCGGACGCGCAGTTCCTGCGGGAGGCCGTCGAACTGGCCTCGCTGGACGCCCTGCCGTCCGAGCTGGACGCGTCGGTCGTGGCGGAACTGCGGGACAACCTCGCCCGGCAGCAGCGCACACCCCTGGGCCTGGAGGAGTTCTTCGAGCTGGACGAGGCCTTCCACCACGGCCTGATGCGGCTGGGCGGCCACGGCAACGTGTGGACCACGGTCGCCGCGGCCAAGGGCCATCTGGACCGGGCCCGCCGGCTGGGCCTGCACGAGAACGTCTCACCCGCGGTCTTCGCCGACCAGCACCGGGAGATCTTCGACGCGGTCGTCGGCGGCGACCTCGCACTGGCCCGCGCGGCCATGCGTACGCATCTGCGCGCCGTCTTCAGCGACATCGAGCGCATCCGGGCCCACTCACCCGAGCTCTTCGCGACCGGCTCCTCGTCCGTGCCGGTGCGGCGCAATGTAGTGGTCTGGGAGTAGTGGAGCGGGATGCCCCGAGACAGGGCTCGGTGGTGTCCGCACCCGAACTGCGGACACCACCGAGGGCCGAAGGGGCCGGGTCGTTAGGGGCCTCAGCCCACGTCGACCGCGCTCCAGGCGGCGGCGACGGCCTTCTGCTCCGTGCTGCCGCTGCCGTAGAGGTCCTTCGCGGCGTTCAGCGTCGCCTTGCGGGCGGCGGCGTAGTCGGTCGAGGAGGTCATGTAGACCGTCAGGGCGCGGTACCAGATCTTGCCCAGCTTGGCCTTGCCGATGCCCTTGACCGTGACGCCGTCGCAGGTCGGGGAGGAGTGGCTGACGCCGTTGATCGTCTTGGCGCCGCTGCCCTCCGCGAGCAGGTACGCGAAGTGGTTGCCGACGCCCGAGGAGTAGTGCACGTCGAGGTCGGCGACCTTGTCGCTCCAGCAGTCGGCGGACTTGCCGTCCTTCGACGGCTTGTCCATGCGGCGCAGGGCCTCCCGGCCGAGCCCGGAGCGGACGACCTTCTCGCCGATGAGCCAGTCACCGGGGTCCTTGGCGTTGTTCGCGTGGAACTCCACCAGCGTGCCGAAGATGTCCGAGGTGGCCTCGTTCAGTCCGCCGGACTCGCCCGAGTACGTCAGCGCCGCCGTCTTCGAGGTGACGCCGTGGGACATCTCGTGCCCGGCCACGTCCAGCGACACCAGCGGACCGAGCTGCTTGCCGTCGCCGTCGCCGTACGTCATGCAGAAGCAGTTGTCGTCCCAGAAGGCGTTGTTGTAGTTCTTGCCGTAGTGGACGCGGTTGAAGGAGCCCTTGCCGTCGCCGGCTATGCCGCTGCGGCCGTGGACGTTCTTGTAGTAGTCCCAGGTGACGTCCGTGCCGTACTGCGCGTCCACCGCCACCGTGGCGCGGTCGGAGGTCGCGCCCGTGGCCCAGTGGTTGTCCGCGTCGGTGAAGAGCGTCGCGGGGGCGCGGGTCACGCAGACCGTGAGCAGGCACTTGTCCGTCTTGTTCTCCGCGTCGCCGGTGTACGTGCCGCCGCGCGTCGCGTCCTTCAGCCGGTACGACGACCCGGACTTCGTCGTCTCCAGCGGAACCGTGCCGCCGTAGAGGGACTTGCCGTCGCCCGACACCGTCTCCATGGTGTCCCAGGCGTCTATTCGGTCGCCGGTCGTCGCGTCGGTCAGCACCGTGCGCCCTACGGGGTTGCCGACCTCGTCGTGCGCGACCGCGTCGGTCTGCCAGGCCAGCTTCGGGGCGCCGTGCAGGGCGTCGACGACCAGGCGCGGCTTGGCGGTCAGCTTCTTCAGGGTCTCGCCGAGGTGTGCGGCGCGCAGCAGGCTCGCGGCCAGGTCGGCGGCCTTCGGGGCGGTCACCTTGGGGGTGACACTGGCTATGGAGAGTGCGGACTTCGTCGCGCGGTTCGCGCCGCGGTACGTGCCGTCCGGGTTCAGGTGGAGCACGAAGTCGCCGCCGAGGACCGGGAGTCGGTGGTAGGTGCGGTCGTAGCGGACGTGCTGGGTACCGTCCTCGTCGACGACCACGTCCCGGACCTTCGTCTCCTGGTCCGCTCCCAGGCCCAGTTCCGCGGCCCGGTCGGCGAGGACCGTCTCCGCGCTCTCGATCGCGTCGGACCGGGTCGGCCGTTCGTCCGCCTGGGCGGTGGGGGAAAGTACGGCGGCTACCAGGGCGCCGATGCCGGTGGCGGCCACGCCTGCGGTGGCGAGACGGGAACCTCGGACGGGACGTATCCGACTCATCGGTCTCCTCATACGGGCGCACCCGGTCGCGTGGGGTCGACCGGGGGCGGCGTTGATGTTGACCGCGAGTTAATTCGGCCCGGACCTGGCATGTCCATAGGCCCGTTGTGCAGGTGTGTGAGGGTGCAGAATCGTTCCTGTGACCCTCCCTTTCTTCGTCTACGGCACGCTCCGCCCCGGCGAGGTCAATCACGACCTCTTCCTGCGGGGCCGCACCCGCTCCGAGGCCCCGGGGCGCCTCGCGGACACGGTCCTGTACGCCGGCCCCGGCTACCCCTACGCCGTCGAGGAACCGGGTGGCGGCACGGTGAACGGCGAGCTGGTCACCGCACTGCCGGAGTTCTACGAGGCGCTGCTCGAAGAGCTGGACCGGCTGGAGGACTACGTACCGGGCGATCCGCGCAGCCTGTACGAGCGCGTCGAGCGCAAGGTCGTGAGGGACGCGGACGGGGCGACGGTCCGAGCCTGGGTGTATGTCGCCGGCCCGGCTGTGGCCGCGCGGCTTCGGGGCGGGGGGAAGCGGATCCTGGGCGGGGATTGGCGGGGGTAGGGGTGTGGGTGTGGATGGATGCCGGGGCGGGTGCGCTCCTTCGTAGCTGATTGCGTGAAGCGCGGGGTCCAGAGGTAAGGGTGCCTGGTGGGGCGTGACCGCAGGTCCGGGGTCAGTAGCGGGCTAGTGCGGGGGCGCCGACCGGCGGGCCGCGTACGGGTACGGGTACGGGCACGGTCCCCGAGACGGGATGAGGCCACGATGCCCCGGGCCGGCATCGGCCTGGTACTCGGCGGTGCGGGCACCGAAGCGAGTCCCGGCCACGCCACCCGAGGCCGGTGGCCACGCGCGCGGCGCTCACCGGCAAGGCCGGGGACACGGACGGACCCCGAGGCCGGTCGGAACCATGGCGCGCTCCCTCAGCAGCCGGGCGGACGCCGATGGCTGGGCGGCCGCTCAGCTGGGTCTGCCGGGTCTGCCGGACCGCGAACGCCGATGACCGGACGACCGGACAGCCGGGCCTACCGCACAGCGGAACAGCCGGACCGCCGGACAGCGGGGCAGCCGGGCGGCCGGGCAGCCGGGCAGCCGGGCAGCCGGAGAGCAGGTCAGCCCGTCAGCCCGTCAGCCCGTCAGCCCCCGTACGGTCGGGTCTCCCTCGCGTCGCGCAACGTCTCGCCCCACCACACCAGTTGGTCCAGCATGGTCTTCGCGGCGGCGTCCGGGGCCGTGGGGTCGCGCAGGGTGCCCTCGTCGTCGAAGGACGCGCCCGCGTTGTGGAAGGAGACGGTGTCGCGGACCGTCACGGCGTGGAGTTCGGCGAAGACCTGGCGGAGGTGCTCCACCGCGCGCAGGCCGCCGGACAGTCCGCCGTAGGAGACGAGGGCGACCGGCTTGGCCCGCCACTCGGCGAAGTGCCAGTCGACGAGGTTCTTCAGGCCCGCCGGGTAGGAGTGGTTGTACTCGGGGGTGAGGACGACGAAGGCGTCCGCGCGGGCCAGTTTCGGGGTGATGCCGGAGAGGGCGGCGGTCGCCCTGGGGGTCGGTTCGAAGGACATCGGCAACTCGGTCTCGGCGACGTCCACGACCTCGGCGACCAGGTCGTCCCGGTCCCGGAGATGACCGAGGAGCCAGTCGGCCACGACGGGACCGAAGCGGCCGTGTCGGTTGCTGCCGACGACGAGGGTCACCCGGAGGGGCTCGGTCGTGGGCCGGACAGGGGTGGGTGCGTGCGTAGCGGCTGAGTTCATACGGGACAGACTCGTACCTCAACTTTTGTTGAGGTCAAGCCCGAATGTGCCCCCTGTCCGGGTCACCCGTTCACACGCGCTCGTCGGGCTTTTCCGGCACCCACCCTCGGCAGCACCCTTGACCTGCCGAAACACCCTCCGGCAGGCCATCGGGGCCAGCACCCCCGACACCCATTCACCCCAATTCTGACACCCCCTCAGAAAGCGCGGTCGCCGCGCTGCCCGTTACCTCGGAAGGGCAGGTGCACGAACGAACCGCTCGAAGGAGCACCGATGCGACGTACCGCCAGGCCGCTGGCCGGCACCGCGCTCGCCGTCGCCGCCGCGGCCCTCGCCGCCGCCCCCGCGCACGGCGCCGCCGGTGGTCTGGAGGTATCCCCCTCCTCGGTGGTCCCGGGCGGACAGGTCACCGTGCGCACGGCGGCCTGCGGCGACGGCGGCACGGCGACGGGTGACGCCAGCGCGGTCGGGGCCGGTTCCCTCAGCCTGGCACCGGGCCCGGACGACCAGGACGCGACCGGGCGGTTCAGGGTGCCGCCGAGCGCGCAGCCGGGGACGTACGAGATCACCGCGACGTGCACCGGCAGCGGCCGGGTGGTCACGGGGGACCTGGTGGTCACGCTGACGGCCGTACGCCAGCAGGTCCATCCCAGGGGGAGTGTGAAGACGGGGGTCGGCGGCACCCTGGGCCCCGATCCCGTGCAGACCGCGGCCGGTGTGGCGGCCCTCGCCGTCGCCGCCGCGGGCGGTACCTGGCTCCTGCATCGCCGGGCGAGAGGCGACGGGATCTGACGGACACCCTCCGCTGTCCGTCGCCGGTACCGCATGTCCCCTCCCCCTCCGGGTCCGACGCCCCTCGCGGCCCGGAGGGGGGTACGGGGCCCGCAGGGCTCCTGGAACGCAGAGGGCAGATCAGGAAAGGGCCGGCCATGCGCAGATTCCCCAGGTACGGCAACACGTTCGGCAACCCGGCCAACGCCGCCATGGCGGCCGTCACGGTGTTCGCCCTGTGCTCCGGCGCGTGGCTGCTGCGCAACGGCGCCGAGACACACGCCCCGCCCCAGCCCTCCCTGGCACAGGCCCGCGCAGGCCAGGACGGGCAGGACGGCCAGGACGGGCAGGAGGTCCGGGCCGGACAGGCCGGCCGGGCCGGTGAGCGGCATGCCGCGCCCGCGCTGCCGCCCTCGCCGCCCGACCGCATCCGCATCCCGGCGATCCGGGTGAACGCGCCCCTGACCGGGCTCGGCCTGACGAAGACCGGCAGCCTGGACGCACCGCCCGCCACGCGTGGGAACCTCGCCGGCTGGTACGAGGCCGGCACCACTCCCGGCGAACGGGGCACCGCGATCGTGGCAGGACATGTCGACAACGCCGACGGCCCCGCCGTCTTCTACGGCCTGGGCGCCCTGACCAAGGGCAGCACGATCGAGGTGGACCGGCGCGACGGCACGGTCGCCGTGTTCACCGTGGACGCCGTCGAGGCGTACGCGGCGAAGGACTTCCCCGACGAGAAGGTCTACGGCCCCGCCCGCCGCCCCGAGCTGCGGGTCATCACCTGCGGCGGGGGCTACTCACGGGCCACCGGCTATCAGGGCAACGTGGTCGTCTTCGCGCACCTGACCGGGAGCCGGTGACCCGCCCAGGATGTTGGCCCTCCCCCAGGCTCCGAGAGGTTCCAAGGCCTCGTTCAGGGACAGGCCCCGCGGCGTCAGTGAGTACTCCACGCGGGGCGGCACCTCGTCGTACGCCTCGCGGTGCACCAGGCCGTCGGCCTCCATCTCCCGCAGCTGCGAGGCGAGCACCTTCTCGGTGACGCCCGGCAGCTCCCTGCGCAGCTCGCCGAAGCGGCAGGGCCGTTCGTTCAGCGCCCAGAGGATGAGCACCTTCCACTTGCCGCCGATCACGTCCATCGCGGCGTCGATCCCGCAGATGTACGCACCCGGCCGCCGCACCGTCGTCCCCATGCCCGAGCCCCTTCCCCTGCTGCCTGCATGCTTCCCCCGAGGTAACCACCCACTTCCAAGTACGTACTTGAGCAGGCCATTCCCTTGCGACGACCCTAAACGCCATGACTGACAACGCCGATGTTCCCCGCACGCCCCTCACCCTCCTCGGCGCCGGCGCGATGGGCACCGCCCTCGCCCGTGCCTGGCTCGCCGCCGGCCACCCGGTGACCGTCTGGAACCGCACCCCCGCCCGCGCCGAAGCCCTGGCCGCCGAGGGCGCGGCCGTGGCAGCGACGGCCGCCGAGGCGGTGGCCGCGAACCGCCTTGTGATCGCCTGCCTGCTCGACGACGCCTCCGTGGGCGAAGCCCTGGAAGGGGCCGATCTGGCGGGGCGCGACCTGGTGAACCTCACTACGGGCACCCCGGCCCAGGGCCGCACCCGCGCCGCCTGGGCCGACGCCCGGGGCGCCCGATTCCTGGACGGCGGGATCATGGCCGTACCGCCGATGATCGGGGCCGCCGACTCCGGCGGCTACGTCTTCTACAGCGGCTCCCCCGAGCTGTTCGAGGAACACCGGGACACCCTCGCCGTCCCGGCCGGCACCCGCTTCGTCGGGGCCGACCCGGGCTTCGCCGCGCTGTACGACGTGGCGCTGCTGAGCGCGATGAGCGGCATGTTCGCGGGCATCACACACGCCTTCGCGCTGATCCGCCCGGAGGACATCGCACCGAAGGACTTCGCGCCGCTGCTCATGGACTGGCTGACCGCGATGGCCCCGGCCGTGCACCAGACCGCCGACCAGCTGGAGAGCGGCGACTACACCAGGAACGTCGTCTCCAACCTCGCCATGCAGGTCGCGGGCAACACCACACTGCTGCGCACGGCCGAGGAACAGCGGGTCAGCCCGGAGCTGCTGACCCCGTACATGGCCCTGATGGAGCGGCGCCTCGCCCTGGGGCACGGCGACGAGGACGGGACGGGGATCGTCGAACTGCTCGCTCAGGACACCCCCGGCACCCGCTTGAACAGCCGCCCCGCGAGGTCGAATGAGTGACGCGCGTGCCGCGATGTGCCGTCGTTCGCCCGCGGCACCGTCGTGGCCGGTCGCGCAGTTCCCCGCGCCCCCTAGGGCGCTGCCCATCAGGCCAGCCACTGCTCGTACGCCAGGTTCGCCACCAGGGCGAAGACCACCGTCAGCAGGACGATGCGGACGAAGCCGCTGCCCTTCTTCAGGGCGGTGTGGGCGCCCAGGGTGCCGCCGGCCAGGTTGAAGACGGCCATCAGGGCGGCGAGTTGCCACAGGACCGCGCCCTGCCAGGCGAAGGTGGCGAGGGCGCCCGCGTTGGTGCAGCAGTTGACGATCTTGGCGGTCGCGGAGGCGGCGACCAGGTCGAGGTGGAGGACCGCGGTCAGGGCGAGGACCAGGAAGGTGCCTGTGCCGGGGCCGATGAGGCCGTCGTAGAAGCCGATGCCGAGGCCCGCGAGGCCGATCGCCGCGAGGATCCGGCGGCGGGTGGCCGGGCCGGTCGCGGGGGCCGTGCCGAAGGCGGGCCGCAGGATCACGAAGGCCGCGACCGCGAGCAGTACCACCATGATCACCGGCTTGAGGACGTCGGTGCTCATCCCGGCCGCGAAGAAGGCCCCGGCGGAGGAGCCGGCGAGGGCGGCGAGACCGATGCGGACCGCGGTTCGGACATCCACCGGGGCCTTGCGGGCGTAGGTCACCGCCGCGCCCGTCGTGCCGACGATGGCGACCGCCTTGTTGGTGCCGAGCGCGTGCGCGGCGGGCGTGTGTGAGGGCAGGCCCAGGAGCAGCACCGGCAACAGGAGCAGCCCGCCGCCGCCGACCACGGCGTCGATCCATCCGGCGGCGAGCGCCGCCAGGCACAGCAGAACGATCATGGTCAGCGATATGTCGGGCATGATCGAGACCCTATGCGAGGCCCGTGCGCGCCCCTCACAGCCCGCCCTCGCCGCAGTTCAGGAACCCTCACATCCGCCCCCCGCTCCCGCTGAGGGCAGCGTTCCCCGTGGGAAACAGATGTGATGCTGCCGGGTAACACCGGCACCGCACGCTCGAAGACATGACCTCGAATGAGCGTGTGGTGGTGATCGGCACCGGCCTCGCGGGCGTACGGCTCGCCCGGCGGCTCGGTGAGCTCGGCACGCCCGCGCTGCTGATCGGCGAGGAGGAGCACCGGCCCTACAACCGGGTGCTGCTCGCCGAGGTGCTGGCCGGACGGTACAGCCCCGAGGTGATCGCCCTGCCGGCGCCCGCGGAACTGACCCGCGGCCGGGTCACGGGTATCGACCGTGACGCGCGGACCGTCGCGTGCGCGGACGGTTCGGTGATCGCATACGACCGGCTGGTGCTGGCCACCGGCTCCAACCCCGTACTGCCGCCGCTGCGCGGGCTGTTCACCGAGGACCACCAACTGCCCGAGGGCGTGCACGCCTTCCGGACCATGGACGACTGCCTGGGTCTTTCCAAGGCGGTCCGGCCGGGGGCGAAGGCCGTCGTCATCGGCGGCGGGCTCCTCGGGGTCTCCGCGGCCCGCGCGCTCGCCCTGCGCGGCGCCCAGGTCGTGCTCGCCCAGCAGTCCGAGCGACTCATGGAGCGCCAGCTCGACCCGGCCGCGTCGAAGCTCGTCAAGCGGCATCTGACCGACCTGGGCGTCGAGGTGCACACCGAGTGCCGCGTACGGGACGTGCGCTGTGTCGGCGGTGCCGTCCGCTCGGTGGAGATGGCCGACGGGTACGCGCTCGACGCCGACCTGGTGGTCGTCGCCTGCGGTGTGCACCCGCGTGTGGGTCTCGCGCAGGCCGCCGGGCTCGACGTCCGCAAGGGCGTGGTCGTCGACGACGAGCTGCGCACCTCCGACCCGTACATCCACGCCGTGGGCGACTGCGCCCAGCACGACGGTGTGCTCTACGGCCTCGCCACCCCGGCGCTCGAACAGGCCGACGCGCTCGCCGAGTTGCTGGCCGGTGACGAGACCGCCCGCTACACCGGCACGCGTTCGCTGACCCGGCTCACGCTCACGGGGCACGACAGCCCCTTCGACCTCGCCGCGTTCGGCGAGACCGAGGCCCTTCCGGGCGACGACGTCGTCCAGCTCGCCGACGCCACCCGCGGCACCTACCGCAAGGTCGTCGTCCGCGACGACCGCCTGGTCGGCGGGGTTCTCGTCGGCGAACTCGGCACCGTCGGCGCGCTCGCCCGCGCCTGGGAGGGAGCAGAGCCGCTCCCCTCCGACGGCGGCCCGCTGCTCCACCTGCTCACCAACGACGGAGGCTCCTGATGACCGCCACCCCGGAGGCCACGGAGGCCACCCCCACGATCGTGCTCGTCGGCCACGGCATGGTCGGCCAGCGCTTCCTCGAGGCGCTCGCCGAGCGCGGCCTGACCGCCACGCATCGCGTGGTCGTGCTCTGCGAGGAGCCGCGTCCGGCGTACGACCGGGTGCAGCTCACCTCGTACTTCGCGGGCAGGACGCCCGAGGACCTGTCCATGACGGACATGGAGTTCATCAAGGACCACGGCATCGAGCTGCACGTGGGCGACCCGGCCGAGACCGTCGACCGGGAGGCCCGCAGGGTCACCGCCCGCTCCGGTCTCGTCGTCGACTACGACGTGCTGGTCCTGGCCACCGGCTCCTACCCGTTCGTGCCGCCGGTCCCGGGCAAGGACGCCGAGGGCTGTTTCGTCTACCGCACGATCGAGGATCTGCTCGCGATCGAGGAGTACGCGAAGAACGCCCAGGTGGGTGCCGTGGTCGGCGGCGGGCTGCTCGGGCTCGAGGCGGCCGGTGCCCTCAAGGGGCTCGGACTGACCTCCCACATCGTGGAGTTCGCGCCGCGTCTGATGCCGGTGCAGGTCGACGAGGGCGGCGGCGCGGCCCTGCTGCGCACCATCGAGGAGATGGGCCTGAGCGTCCACACGGGCGTGGGCACACAGGAGGTCGTGGTCGGCGAGGACGGCGCCGTGACCGGCATGAAGCTGTCCGACGGCTCCGAACTCGCCACCGACCTGGTGGTGTTCTCCGCCGGTGTCCGCCCCCGCGACCAGCTGGCCCGCGACTGCGGTCTGACGGTCGGCGAGCGCGGCGGCATCACGGTCGACGAGCAGTGCCGCACGGTGAACGACCCGCACGTGTTCGCGATCGGCGAGTGCGCCCTGGCCTCCGACGGCCGGGTGTACGGCCTGGTGGCGCCCGGTTACGAGCAGGCGGAGACGGCGGCGGCCACCATCGCGGCCGACGAGGCCTCCTTCACCGGTGCCGACCTCTCCACCAAGCTGAAGCTGCTCGGCGTCGACGTGGCGTCCTTCGGTGACGCGCACGGCACCGCCGAGGACTGCCTGGACGTCGTCTACTCCGACTCCCGCTCCGGCCTGTACAAGAAGCTGGTCATCGGCCGCGACGGCACTCTGCTCGGCGGCATCCTGGTCGGCGACGCGGAGGCGTACGGCACGCTGAAGGCCTTCACCGGCTCGGTCCCGCCGGTCTCCCCCGAGTCGCTCGTGCTGCCCGCGGGGGCCGGGGAGTCCGTCCAGCTCGGCCCGTCCGCGCTGCCGGACGACGCGATCGTCTGCTCCTGCCACAACGTCTCCAAGGGCACGATCCGCGGCGCGGTCACCGACCACCAGTGCACGACCGTGCCCGAGGTGAAGAAGTGCACCAAGGCCGGCACCGGCTGCGGCTCCTGCGTCAAGGTCCTCGGCCAGCTCGTCAACGCCGAGCTGGAGGCCAGCGGCATCGAGGTCGACAAGGGCCTGTGCGGCTGCTTCGGGCAGACCCGCGAGGAGCTCTACGAGATCGTCCACGCCCTGCGCATCAACACCTACCAGGACCTGCTGGACAAGCACGGCCGCGAGGAGGCCCGGGGCGGTGACGGCTGCGAGATCTGCAAGCCGGCCGTCGGCTCGATCATCGCCTCCCTCGCCCCGGCGATCGGCGCGAGCGGCTACGTCCTCGACGGCGAGCAGGCCTCCCTCCAGGACACCAACGACCACTTCCTGGCCAACCTGCAGAAGAACGGCTCCTACTCGGTCGTGCCGCGCATCCCCGGCGGCGAGATCGCCCCGGAGAAGCTGATCGTCATCGGCGAGATCGCCCGCGACTTCGGCCTCTACACGAAGATCACCGGCGGTCAGCGGATCGACATGTTCGGCGCCCGCGTCGAGCAGCTCCCGCTGATCTGGGCCCGCCTGGTCGACGCCGGCTTCGAGTCAGGACACGCCTACGGCAAGTCCCTGCGCACGGTGAAGTCCTGCGTCGGCCAGACCTGGTGCCGCTACGGCGTCCAGGACTCCGTCCGGATGGCGATCGACCTGGAGCTGCGCTACCGGGGGCTCAGGTCGCCGCACAAGCTCAAGTCGGCGGTCTCCGGCTGCCAGCGCGAGTGCGCCGAGGCCCAGTCGAAGGACTTCGGCGTGATCGCCACGGCCAACGGCTGGAACCTCTATGTCGGCGGCAACGGCGGCGCGACCCCGCGCCACGCGGACCTGCTGGCCCAGGACCTGTCCGACGCCGAGCTGATCCGCCTGATCGACCGGTTCCTGATGTTCTACATCCGCACGGCCGACCGTCTGGAGCGCACCTCGACCTGGCTGGAGCGGATCCCCGGCGGCCTCGACCACGTACGGGACGTCGTCGTCCACGACTCGCTCGGCATCTGCGACGAGCTGGAGAAGCTGATGCGGGCGCATGTCGCGCACTACCGCGACGAGTGGGCCGAGACCATCAACGACCCCGAGAAGCTCGCCCGGTTCGTGTCCTTCGTGAACGCGCCGGACACCCCGGACCCGGTCGTCGCCTTCGTGCCCGAGCGCGACCAGATGAAGCCCGACCTGCCGCTGCTGTCCATCGGTATGCGACCCGCCGACGTTCTGGAAGGAAGCGCCCAGCGATGACCCTGGCACCCGAGACCACCGAGCTGAAGATCGAACTCGCCCTGGACGGCGACTGGTTCACGGTCTGCGACCTGAGCACGCTGCTCCCGGGCCGCGGGGTGGCGGCCCTGCTGCCCGACGGCCACCAGGCCGCGATCTTCCGCGACCGCTCCGGCGAGCTGTTCGCCATCGACAACCGCGACCCCTTCACCGGCGCGGCCGTCCTCTCCCGCGGCCTGACGGGCACCCACCAGGGCCGCCCGTTCGTCGCCTCGCCCCTGCTGAAGCAGCGCTTCGACCTGGCGACCGGGCAGTGCCTGGACGACGAGGAGGTACGGGTCACGGCGTACAAGGTGCGCACGGCGTAGGAGCGCCGGGCTTCTGTCGGGTTCCTGTCGAGTTCGCCAACCGGGAGCGGTGCACGGGGTGTTTCGCGTTTCATCGAGGCACACCCCCACCTTCCCTCCCACGGAGGCGCGATCATGACCCGGAACCACTTCCAGCCGTCCCGCCGGGCCGTCCTCGGCGGGGCCGTCGCCGCGCTCGTGGCCGCCGGTACGGGCACGGCACAGGCCTCGCCCGGGGCTTCGGCGCAGGGCTCGGCCTGGCCGAGCGAGTTCCCGCTGCCCGACGGGTGGCTCCCCGAGGGGATCACCATAGGCAGCAGGCCGTACGCGTACATGGGTTCCCGTGCCGACGGCTCGATCTACCGCACCGACCTGCGCACCGGCGAGGGCGGCATCCTCCACCGGGGCGCCACCGGCCTCGCCTCGATCGGCCTGAAGCTGGACCGCGACGGGCTGCTGTACGTGGCGGGCGGCGCCGGAGGGACCGCGAAGGTCGTCGACGCCCGCAGCGGTGAGCTGCTGACCACCTACCAGCTCGCCCGGAACGCCGCGCCCTTCATCAACGACGTCGTCCTGCACCGGGACCGCGCCTGGTTCACCGACTCCCGGGACGCCGTCCTCTACGGCGTCCCGCGCGGCCGCGAGGGCGAGGTCCGCGCTCTCCCGCTCACCGGCGAGTGGGTGCAGGCACCGGCCGGGACCAACAGCGCCAACGGCCTGGTCGCCACCCCCGACGGACGCGGCCTGATCGTCGTCAACGCGGGCCGCTTGTACACCGTCGACATCAGGAACGGTCACGCCACCGAGGTCGCGCTGACGGGCGCGGCCGACGTGACCAACGGCGACGGCCTGGTCCGCCTCGGCCGCACCCTGTACGTCGTCCAGAACCGGCTGAACAAGATCACCGTCTGGGACCTCGACCGGAACGCCACCACGGCCACCCTGCGCGGGACGATCACCGACCCCCGCTTCGACGTCCCCACGACCGCCGCCCGCTTCGGCGACCGCCTCTACCTCGTCAACGCCCGCTTCACCAGCCCGCAGACGCCTCAGACGACGTTCAACGCGGTGTCGGTGTCGCTGTGAGGGAAGTGGCCGGCGTGGCTTCGGCGGCCCGTGCGCAGTGCGGCCAGTCACCGAAGTCGCGGTCCTCGCTCCACAGCCGTCTGGCCGCCTGGATGTTCCACTCCGGGTCCAGGGCCTGACGCGGGGTACCGCCCAGTTCGCGCAGCCTGGCGTCGGAGATCTGGAACAGGCCCCAGTTCCGGGTGCCGTTGGTGTTGGGCAGGATGTGCAGCGGGTCCAGGAAGGACTGGCAGTCGGCGATGGCCACCGCCTTGTCCGGAACCTCGGGGAACACCTCCCGGACCCGCTGCCGCACCTTCTCCTGCGACCACACGCTCATCCGGACCCGTGAGGCGTACAGCGCCTTCTTGGTGGGTTCCTCGACGACGCCGTTGGGCTGGATCCCGGCCAGCACCTGGAAGGCGGTGACACGGCGCAGGGTCTGCGGCCCGAAGCTGCCGTCGACGCCGATGTCCGCGCCCTTGGCGTGCAGCAGGCGCTGCACCTCCCGTACACACTCGTCGTGCTCGCCCATGGCGATCACGGGTGGGCAGTTGGCCGAGAACAACGGCCGGTCGTCGCCGGAGCCGCGCCCGCCACCGCCACCGCCGGACGGCGTCCGGGCGCCGTACAGCGCCCAGGCGGAGACACTGAGGGCCGCGAGGATCGCGGCGGTGACGACGGAGGTGCGGAGGCGGCGCCTGCGTGAGCGGTCGTGCGGAGTTCGGGGGGCGGAGGCGGGCTGTCCGACTCCGCGCCGGCCGTCGGCGGGCCGGGCCGCGGGGGCCGGTTCGGGGCCGGGCTCCCCGGCGGCGTCACGGGCCGGTTCCCCTTCCCCCTCCCCCTCTCCCTCGGCTTCCGGCTCCGTCTCTTCTTCTTCCGCTTCCTGTCCTGTGTCCTGCTCCGTCTGCGTTCTTGTTTCCGATGTCTCTTCCCCGGCACCGGCCGCCGCGGTTCTCGCCGAGTCCGCCAGGGCCCACAGGCGGTGCAGGGTGCGGAGTTCCTCCGGGGTCGCGCCGCAGACGGTGGCCAGCCGGTGGACGCTGCCGTAGTCCTGGGGCACCGATGTGCCCCGGCAGTAGCGGTGCAGTGTCGAACCGGCGAGGCCGGACTTCCTGGCGAGTGCCTCGTAACTCATCCCGGACCGGCTCTTCAGCGCACGCAACAGCGCGGCGAACCGTTCCGTTTCCGGGCATGCGGACATCGGGTTCCCCCCTCGGATACCCCCACGGACGCTGGTCGGGCGTCTCGGACCGCCACTGTGCCACCAAAGGCGTCCCATGGCCGTCCCAACGGTTCCGGAACGCGCCAGTTGACCGGCGTCACAGTCGTCCCGGCATCCCAGCCGCCCCCGCCGTCCTTGCCCGGCCGGGTCGTGCCTTGCCAGCGTCGGGCCGTCCGAACGACCGGCCCTCCGACCCCTCGAGGAGACCAGGCTCATGCGCCTTTCCGTCCGCAGGAACTCCCGCACCACACCGCTGTTCGCGGTCCTCGCCGTCAGCGCCGCCGCGATCACCACGCTGGCCGTGCCGTCCTCCGCTTCGGCCGCCCCGGCCGCTCCCGCGGCGGTGGACTGCGCGAGTGGGCACATCTGTTTCTGGACCGGCGCCAACTTCACCGGCAGCAAGTGCGCGTGGGACGTGGCCGACCCCGACTGGCAGAGCGGCGCCATCCGGTGTTCCTGGGCAGCCACGACCAATGTGAAGTCGGTGTGGAACGCCGGCACCAGCAGCTCCACCGGTGTCGCCTACTACCGGGGCGCCGACTACAGCGACCGGGTCGGCTGCACCCGGCAGCAGCACGGCGGCAACCTGGCCGGTACGTACAAGGTCCGCTCGCACCGGTGGATCAGCGGCAGCTGCGGCTGACGCACCCGGGGACCCGTACGCGGTGGCGTGCACGCCTGCTCCGGCG